>NZ_JBANBK010000052.1:0-62469 GCF_053572325.1 Bradyrhizobium sp. UFLA05-112
TCCTTCAATATGCGATTCTCACCCAGCTTGGTCCGTGGATTTCTGACTCAGTAAGACTAAAGCGCGATGAGATTAGGGAAAATCGTCATCGCGCTTTAGGCTGTTGTTTGAGCATGATCTTTTCGGAAAACCGCTTCACACTTTTCCGGATCAAGCTCTAATGCGCTGCACCGGCGGCTCCGGCAAGTCTGGCGGAGCCGTGGTTGCGGGACAGCACGAGAGGCCTATTCGGCCGCGCTCGTACCGACGGCTGCAATCTCCACCCCATCGCGCACAGGACCGGTCTCCGCGGGAGGCAGGCGCTTCCCGAACTCGCGGCGCAGCAGCCACACGCTGAGAGCGGCCTGCAACGTCGTCGCCGCGATCGAGAGGTACCAGACCTGCTCGATCCGGAAACCCGGCCGCGTCGACAGCCAGATCGCCGGCAGCGAGTAGGTGAGCACGCGTGTCACCGAGCTAAGCAGCACCGGCTTGGTATTGCCGAGGCCCTGGAACATGCTCGAGCAGGTGAAGATCAAGCCCTGCGCCACCATGTTGAACGAGATGATCCGCAGGAACAGGAAGGCGATCCTCATGGTCTCGCGGTCGTTCGAGAATCCGGCGAGCAACCACTGTGGCTTCGATTGCGCAAGGATCATGAAGCCGATCATCACGACGGTGACGATCAGCACCGCCTTGACGAAGGTTTCCCGCACGCGCGCACCGTTTCCGGCGCCGACATTCTGGCCGGCGATCGGCCCGGCCGCGAGCGCAACCGCAAGCCCCGGCATCTGGATCAGACCGAGCACCCGCTGTCCGATCCCGAATCCCGCCTGGGCCGGCGCGCCGAAATCGCGCAGCACGTAATAGACCACCGCCATGAAGAAGAACATCATCGCGAACTCGCCGCCGGCCGGCAGGCCGACATTGAGGATCCGCTTCCAATGCTGGAGCTGCGGCCGCCATTTCCGAGGGTCGAAGGCGACGTAGCGCTCCAGTCTGCGGAAATACGCATACAGCATCAGCACGCCGGTCAGGACGCCGATGGAGCTTGCGAGGCCCGCACCGGCCACGCCGAGCGGATGACCCGTGCCCCAGCCCGCGATCAAGACCGGTGCCAGCGCGATGTTGATGACGACAGCAAGTGCCTGGACGAGCATGGTAGGCCGCACGATGCCGGTCGCCCGCAGCGCGGACGCCATCACCTGTATGGCAAATTGCAGCGCCAGAGCCGGCACGAACCACAGCAGATAGGTGCTGCCCGCCTCGATGGTGGCTTCGTCCGCGGCAATCGAACGCATATAGGGGCGGGACAGCGCGGACCCTGCGACCAGTGTCGCGAGCCCAAACAGCACCGACAGGACGATGGCCTGGTTGAAGATCAGGTTGGCGTCGTCTCGATCCTTGCGTCCCACGGCATGCGCGATCAGCGCGACCGTGCCGACGCCGAGCACCTGCATCAGCGCATTGACGAGGAAGCCGGCATTGCCGGCCGCGGCCACGCCCGCGATGGCGGCCTCGCCTAGTCCCGAGACGAAATAGAGATCGACGAGCTGGCAGAGCATGATCGTGATCATCCCGACCACGATCGGCGGGGCCATGGTCAGGATGTGGCTTGCGATGGAGCCGCGTGTCAGGTCTTTCATGTCGTTCCATTTCCGGCGGCGTGGCCTTCGGACGAGCGTCCGTCAGCCACGCGCCACTTCCTCATCCCACTGCTGCACTCGGTCCGAACTCGATCACCTGACGCTCGAACAGGCCGCGATAGAGGCCGCCTGGCCGAGCCGTCAGCGCCTTGTGGGTGCCCTGCTCGACGATCTCGCCGCGGTCGAACACCAGGATGCGATCTAGGCTGCGCACCGTCGACAGGCGATGCGCGATCACGATCGAGGTGCGGCCCTTCATCAGCCGCTCCATCGCCTGCTGGATCAGCGCCTCCGATTCCGAGTCGAGGCTCGACGTCGCCTCGTCCAGGATCAGCACCGGCGCGTCCGCCAGGAATGCGCGCGCCAGCGCGACGCGCTGCCGCTCGCCACCCGACAGTTTCACGCCGCGCTCGCCGACCAGCGTGCCGTAGCCTTTCGGCAGGCGCAGGATGAAGTCGTGCGCATTCGCCAGCCGCGCCGCCTGCTCGATCGCCTCCAGGCTGGCGCCGGGCCGGCCGTAGGCGATGTTCTCGGCGAGCGAACGGTGGAACAGGATCGGCTCCTGCTGCACGATCGCGATCTGGCTGCGCAGCGATTGCTGCGTCGCCTTCGCAATATCCTGCCCGTCGATCAGCACGCGGCCATCAGAGACGTCGTAGAGCCGCTGCACCAGCTTGACGAAGGTCGTCTTGCCGGAGCCGGAGCGGCCGACAAGTCCCACGCGCTCGCCAGCGCGGATGTCGATCGACAGGCCGTCATACAGCGGCGCGGGATGGCCGCCATAGTGGAACGTCACGTCGTCGAACACGATACGGCCACCCTCGATCAGGATCGGCGTTGCATCAGGCGCATCGGCAATGCCGATCGGCTCGTCATGGATCGCGACCAGCTCCTCCATGTCGTTGACCGAGCGCTGCAGGTTGTTGATGTGCATGCCGACGTCACGCAAGTACGCGTGAATGATGTAGTAGCTGGTCAGCACATAGGTGACGTCGCCGGGTGAGGCGCGCCCCGCCATCCACAGCAGCACCGAGCCGCCGATCACCGACGCGCGCAGGCACAGCAGCAGCGAAAGCTGCGACAGCGCCGTGTAGTTGTAGCGCAGCCAGGTCCGCCGCACGCGCACGCGCCAGCGCTTGATGACGCGGGCGAGCCGTGCGTCCTCGCGCGCCTCCGCGCCGAACGACTTCACCACCGCGTTGCAGGTCAGCGCATCCGCGAGCGTGCCGCCGACCTTGGTGTCCCAGGCGTTGGAGACGCGCGCGGCCGGCGCGATGTAGCGCGTGGAGAACAGCGCCGTCATCGTGACGTAGACCAACGCGCCGAGCGCGACCACCGCGCCGAGCGAGGCCCAGTGCACGCCTAACAGGATCATCGAGCCGACGAGCACGCTGAGCGAAGGCAACAGCGCCAGCAGGATGGTGTCGTTCAACAGGTCGAGCGCCCACATGCCGCGGGTGATCTTGCGCACCGTCGAGCCGGCGAACGAGTTGGCGTGCCAGTCGGTCGAGAAGCGCTGCACGCGCATGAAGGCGTCCTGCGCGATCTCGGACATCAGCTTCAGCGTGAACGGCACGATCACCTGCAAGCCGGCCAGCCGCAGCACCATCGAGGTAAAGCCGAGCGCCACGATCGCGCCGAACGCGACCAGCGCCGCATGGCGCGCGGCAGGATCGTCGGGACCGTGCGTCAGGGCGTCGACGAGACGCCCGGAGAACACCGGCATGAAGAGGTCGGCAACCGTCGCGCCCAACAGGCCGCCGCCGACCGCGAGCGCGCGCCCCGGCTGCTTCAGCCAGTGGCGGAATACGAAGGGCAGCACCACGCGTATCGCCGCGGGCCTTTTTGACAGTGCGGTCATGGCGTTATCCGGCTGCGCGCTGGCGCAGTCCGGCTCCATCAATGGACGCATGACGGCCACGAAGGCCGAAAATGGCGTCGTTAAATCAGGTCGTCGCTTGGGAATTGGAGCGGCCGGGGAATCGGGCCCGGTCGAAGCTGGCGAAAGCGGTCTCTAAAGGACCGAAGACACACCGAGCTTGAACATCGAGCGCGGGCGTACGATCTGCGAATGCGTGGAAATCATGCAAATCCCTCCCGGTTCGAGCAATGAGGCGCGCTTTATAGATGCATCGGTTGCGATTTGCAACACGGCTCGCGCAAGATGTCGCGCGAGTGTTGCAAATTTAATGCGCGTCGCCGCCGCCTTGATCTCCGCCGTCATGCCACGCGAAGGCGGGGCATCCAGTATTCCAGAGACGCCTGACGTCCCTCGCGCTGCCGCAGTGTACTGGATCGCCCGATCAAGTCGGGCGATGACGCCGTGTGTGTGGCACCGTCACGACAAATTTAATGCGCGTCGCCGCCGCCTGCGAGGGACGCCGGCTTGTTCAGGAGCAGCACCAGCAGGCTCAGGCCGAGATAGAACAGCGTCAGCATGAAGAAGGCGTCGCCATAGCCCATCACGACGGCCTGACGGTGCACGATCTGGGTGAGCTGCTTCATCGCCATCAGCGTGGCATCGCCCAGGCCCTGGAATTTCTGCATGAAAGTGTTGAGCGTCTCGGTCGCCGTTGCGTTGCCCCAGGTCACGCGCTCCTGAAGACGCGTGATGTGCAGATCGGTGCGGTCGTTGAGCACGGTGTTGATCACCGCGAGGCCGACGGCGCCGCCGAGGTTGCGCATCAGGTTGAACAGGCCGGAGGCGTTCTTGACCCGATCCGGCGGCAGCGTGCCGAGCGCGATGTTGTTGGTCGGCACCATCGCGAACATCATGCCGACGCCGCGCAGGATCTGCGGCAGCAGCAGCTCGTAGAAATCGAAGTCGCGGGTGATCCAGGTCATCTGGTAGGAGCCGATCGCGAACACGATCAGCCCGAACGCGATCATGTAGCGCATGTCGAAGCGCAGCATGAGACGGCCGACCAGCGGCGCGACCAGGAACATCGTGGCGCCGGAGACGAACATGGTCTCGCCGATCATCAGCGCGCTGTAGCCGCGCACTTCGGCGAGATAGCGCGGATAGATGTAGGTCAGGCCATAGAGCCCGATGCCGATGCAGAACTGCAGCACGCAGCCGACCGCGAAATTGCGGTTGGAAAAGGTACGCAGGTTGACGATCGGTTCGGCCGCAGTGAAGACGCGCCAGAAGAAGGCGATCGCGGAGACGGCACAGACCCAGGCGAAGATCGCCACCGACGTGTCCTGGAGCCATTCATATTGCGGGCCTTCCTCGAGCACATATTCCAGCGAGCCGAGGAAACCGGCCATGAAGATCAGGCCCCACCAGTCGAAGCGGTCGAGCAGCTCGAAATGCGGCTCGTCGAAATCGACCAGCGCCAGCACGCCCAGCGTGATGCCGATGCCGGGCACGACGTTGATGAAGAACAGCCAGTGCCAGGACATAAGGTCGGTGATGTAGCCGCCGACGGTCGGACCGACGGTCGGCGCCAGCGTCGCGACGAGACCGATGATGGGGCCGACGATGTGGAATTTCGTGCGCGGAAACACGGTGTAGGCGGAGGCGAAAACCGTCGGGATCATCCCGGCGCCCAGGAATCCCTGAAGCGCGCGCCACAAGATCATCTCCTCGATCGAGGAGGCGAAGCCGCACAGCAGGCTCGATGCGGTGAAGCCTGCCGCCGAGATCGCAAACAACAATCGCGTGCCGAGCGCGCGCGACAAGAATCCCGAGAGCGGAATCGCGATCACTTCGGCGATCAGATAGGCGGTCTGCACCCAGGAGACTTCGCTCTGGCTCGCCGACAGGCCGGCCTGGATCTCGGACAGCGATGCCGAGACGATCTGGATGTCCAGGATCGACATGAACATCCCGAACACCATGATGATGAAGGCGAACAGCCGCTTCGGCTCGATGCGCTCCGAAGCGGGGTTCGCCATCATGGCGGGATTGGCGGTCGTTGCAGTCGCCATCGTCTGGCCTCGCAGGGCTGTTCGCTTACTGCGGATGGATCATCGTGGGATCGTCGAGATCGATTTCACTATCGGCGTCGGCCGCGCCCTTGTTGGTGTCGACGGTCGCGTAGACCGACATGCCGGCGCGCAAGAGATTCTGCCGCGCGACCGACTTCGGAACGCGGATGCGGACCGGCAGGCGCTGCACGATCTTGGTGAAATTGCCAGTGGCGTTGTCGGGCGGCAGCAGCGTGAACACCGAGCCTGCGGCCGGCGAGATGCTGTCGACCATGCCGGAGAACTTGCGCATGCCGTAGGCATCGACCTTGATCGTCACCGGCTGGCCGGGACGGATGCGCTTGAGCTGGGTTTCCTTGAAATTGGCGTCGATATAGACCTCCTCGAGCGGCACGATGTTGCCGAGCCGCTGGCCGACCGCGACGAAGTCTCCGGTGTTGACGAGGCGGTTGGAGAAGGTGCCGTCGACCGGCGCGCGCACCGAGGTGAAGCTGAGGTCGCGCTCGGCTTTCGCAAGCGTGGTCTTCAACTCCGCAAGCTGCGCCTGCGCCTCGGCCTGCTGCGCCTTGGCGACGTCGACATTGCTGACTGCGACGTCGTAAGCGGCCTGCGCCGCCTTGACCGCGGCGGCGCCCTGGTCGCGTCCGGCTTCCGAAGTCTCGAACGTGGCGCGCGAGGCAAAGCCCTTGCTGCTCAGCGCCTGCTGGCGCTCATAGTCGAGGTCGGCGCGCTTGAGGCCCGCTTCGGCGGAAACGAGCTGCGCCTTGGCCTGCACGACCTGACTGTCGAGCGCTGCGACCTGGCGGCCGATACGATCGATGGTGGCCTGCTGGGTTGCGATCCTGGTCGCGGCGGCGTCGACTGCGATCTTGTAGTCGCCGTCGTCGATGCGCAGGACGACGTCGCCGGCATGCACCAGCGTGTTGTCGCCGGGCAGGATCGAGGAAATGTGGCCGGCAACTCGCGCACCCAGCATGGTGTTGTTGGCGCGCACATAGGCGTCATCGGTGGAAACGTAGAAGCGGCCGACCAGCGTGTAGTAGCCGGCATAGCTCGCTGCCGCGAGCGCAAGCAGAAGCCCGACGCCCATCAGGACGAATTTGCGCTTGCCGGATTTCGGCGGGACGGCCTTCGGTGCAGACGCGCCGGTCGCCGGCGTACCCGGGGCAGGCTTCTCGATTGCCGGCCTCTCCGGTGTTTCGGCCGTGCGGCGTTTGCTCTCCTCGGCCACCGACCGCAACTGCTCGGCCAGTGCCGCCGAATTGTCACTCGCGGCTTCGCCCTGAGCTGGTGCTTGATCCTGGGAATCCTGGCGAAGGACGCGCGCGGCCTGGTCTCTCGATACGGCCATAAAGGCCTCCCCACAAAAACACGCGATCGGGCGAGCCGCGACGCGGCCCCTCGCCTTCGCCAAATGACGAATATCATTGACCGAACCGTTCGGTCAATATAGATTATTCCCCGATCGAACCCTAGTGGCCGGAATCCTTTCTTTGGGTTTCCGGCACCAAAATCCTCAGGGAACCCTGAATCAATGGTTGCAGCCGTTCGCGACACCGTCGCTGTCGTCTCAGAAGAGGACAGCTCCAAGCGCCGCCAGATCCTCGACGGCGCTCGCAGGGTGTTCATGGATCTCGGCTTCGACGGCGCCAGCATGGGCGAGATCGCGCGCGCGGCCGCGGTCTCCAAGGGCACGCTCTACGTCTACTTCGCCGACAAATGCGCACTGTTCGAAGCCATCCTCGAGGAGGAAGCACTTCAGCACGGCCAGGTCGTGTTCAACTTCGACCCTGCGCGCGATGCCGAGACCACGCTGAAGGAGTTCGGCCAGGCCTATATCCATTTGCTCTGCCGGCCCGGCGGGGGATCGGCGATCCGCACCGTGATGGCGATCGCCGAGCGCATGCCCGAGCTCGGCCGCCGCTATTACGCGTGCGTGCTGGACAAGACCGTCAACCGGCTCGCCGACTATCTGAAGGCGCATGTTGCACCGGGCGATCTCGCCATCGACGATTGCAACCTCGCCGCCTCCCAGTTCATGGAGGTGTGCAAGGCCTCGCTGTTCCTCCCCTTCATTTTCCAGGCCGCCCCAGCCCCATCCGAGGAGCGCATCATCGCCGTGGTCGACAGCGCGACGCGGATGTTTTTGGCCGCGTACCGGGCGAAGTGAGAACAGCAAGCGGCGTGTGATCTGCTCACCAAATCCACCAGTGTCATGCCCCGGCTTGACCGGGGCATCGGATCGCCCGATCAAGTCGGGCGATGACGGTTGAGGGTGGGGCAAGCGCGTTCCTCAATCTCGTCATTGCGACCAGCGCGTTGCGCATGCGGTCCGCGTGACGCTATACATAAGCCATGTCCTCTGATCTCCGCCTCAACCGCACGCCGGTCGACGTTCTCAACTACGAGATCGTTCAGGAGCAGGCATCTGCGTTCGGGCGGATGGGGCGAGCGCTGGAACAAGCGCTCGCGAAGCTGCGCGAATTCGATGCCACGCATCCGCCCGCGGATGCGCGTGCATCAACGCATCAGGCACGCCGCGCTCTGGTGATGGAGGCCGGCCACGCGCTCTGGATGTTCGTGGTACAGCGGGAGGCGTGCGGCATTCGCGACAGCCGACCCGTCATGCGCGACTACAACGTGCCAGGCGAGGTGCAGCGCTGCATGGGGCTGGTTCCGGCACCATCGATGCGGGCCGCAAAGTAGGTTCAACGATCACAGGCGTACGTGCGCCCTACTCGTCCTCGAACTCGTCTTCCTCGTTGACCTTCTCGCGCTTGCCTTTCCGACCGAGCGAGCCGGTCACGTAGGGGTCGCGCGAGTTGGCATAGGGATTACGCTGCTGGGCGCGGGCAGCGACCTCTTCGCCGGAGACGGCAGCCGGTTGGCAGATCAGGCGGCGGCTGGCGCGCCGCATCAAATCGACGTGGATGTGATCGTAGTGATAGACGTTGGAGCCCGGCGCGAGCACGGTCGTGAAATGCGCGCACGCGCCGGACTGCACGTCGCGCAGAAAACCCTGCTCCTCCGGCAGGCCGCGCCAGCCGTCCTTCACCGAGATGCGGCGGCCATCGACGAGCGTGAAGGCGGCGATGTCGAGCGCATTGCCGAAGGCGTGCTCTGAGATATGGGCGTGCGGATTGCCGTTCATGCCGCGGCAGGAATAGGCGGAGATCTGCTTGATCTCGACCACGCGCTGGCCGAACCAGCGCATCGCCGAGGGCTGCACGGTGTCGGCGAACCAGCGATCGAGCTCGGAGACGATCGGGCAGGCCAGCGTCGCGGTCGGCTTCACCGCAACCGGGCCGACGGCGCCGACGGGACTACCCTGCCCGGGACCAAGCCGCGGCAAGGGTTGCTGCTCGGGGCGCTGCGCATACGGCGCCTGCGATTGCGAGGAGTAATTCGGCCGCGCCGGATAGCTCGGCGCGTTCATGTAGCGCGCCGCTCCCGCCGCATCGGTGCCCTCGGGCGGCAGGTCGATCTCGTCTTCCTGCGGCGGTGCGACGCCGGGCGCGCTGAGCGAGATCGGACCTGAGCTTCCGCCATAGCCGGAGGGCTGGTTCTGGCGCTGCGGATAGCTCGAGGCGTTCGGATAGGCCTGGTTCGGATAGCTCTGGCTCTGCGGATAGCTCGGCTGCGTTCCCGGCCAGCGCGGCTGGTTGCCAATGCTCGCCGGCGGCCGCAGTTCCTCGTCGGCGAAGCCAAAGCTGCTGGAGCCTTCCCCGATGGCTGCCACTTTCAGCGGAAATTCTGCTCCACAGGCGCCGGGGCCGGAGATCGGCTCGATCCGGACGATCTCGGCGCTCTCTTTCACCGCGCCCGATTTCAGGCACGCGGCTTCCGCCTCGGCCCGCCACGGTTCGCGCTCGGCCTGGAAGAAGCCGCGTCCGCAACCCGCAAGCGAAACAAGGACGATGGAGCCGACGAGATACAAACGAACTCCGCGCGTCATGCACGCAGGTTCGGTGAATTTACTTAAAGACTCTTCAACGCTTTGATTTTACGTTTCTTTAACCATGAGGGTCGGCCCTTGCGGCGGGAGAGCGACAGCAACGCTGGCTTTTTCACCGACAGACTCGCTGTTAATCTTACGAGTTGCGCGCAAAGACGCGCGAACAGAGGGAGCTCCTTTATGACGTTCGTCGGTAGACTGAGCGTTGTGACTACGTACCTCGCAATAGCCTTTGTCGGAGCCATCGTGCTCGGCGTGATCTAGTTTCCAGACACGGCAAAGCTCAGTCGTAATTCGCGCACTCCGATCCGGTGACGCCGCCGATCTTCAAATCGCGGCACATCATGCCGGGATTATCGGGGTCGGGAGAGCGGTCGTCCTTCTCGCGAACGGTATGGTCGAAGCCCCAGCCGCGCGACAGCATGCAGCGCTCGTATTCGCGCGACGTCACCGTACCGTTCTGCGGCTTGCCGAACTGCGCGTCACAGAACGCACCATCCGCCTGCAGCTCGTCAGGACCGCGCTGCCGCTTCAGCGCGTTGCGATAGATGTCCGTGTCGGCCCGCGCCGCGACGATGCCGCCGACCAGTAGCGCGGCGACGAGAATGAGGCGGAGCATGTTGGCTCTCCTTTCCAGCGATCTTCAGTGATCGGTCGCAAGCAAAGGCGAGAGCGATTCGATGAAAGGCGATGACGGACAGGAGCAGGAAGGCGCTCTCGCGCCAACTGTGACGCAGCTCACTCCGTCGATGCCGATGCCGTGACATCAGTCACGGAAGCCGCGGTGGGCTCCGCGTAGGGTCGAACCACGCTCAGTGGATCACCGACATCCGGCCACACCGTTTCCACGCCACATTTGGGAGGCTGCCATGACCAGGCTTTCTGTCGCCGCTACCGCGCTCTTCCTCGCTACGACCGCAATTGCCCATGCCGGCAACGCGATTTCCTTCCAGATCGACGGGCAGAGCATCCACATCCAGGCTCCGAGGAACTGCGCCTCGCTGGATTGCGTCACCATCGTGGCGCCCGGCCTGTCGAACAAGCCGATCAGACTCAACAACATCAACCTCAACGGTTTTGGCTCCAAGGACGATGACGACACCACGTCGTCGAGCACGACGACCACGACCCCACCGACTCCGGCGCCTGCCGCGCAGCAACCCACGCCGCAGCCGCCGGTCCCGGCGACCGCGCCTGCCGCACCAGTCGTGACTGCGCCGCCTGCGCCGTCCACGACCGTTACCACGCCGACCACCACCGCGGCCGTGGGCGCCAACGTCACGCAACAGGCAGCGCCCATTGCACCGCCTGCTCCCGTTGCCACACCGGTCGTGACCACGCCCGCACCGGCCCCTGTTGCGGCTGCGCCCGCACAGGCCACGCCGCTTGGCCTGTGGGCGACCGAGGAGAACAAGGGCAATGTTCGCGTCGAAGACTGTGGCGGCAACCTCTGCGGCTATGCCGAGAAGACCAACGAGAAGATCCTGATCAACATGAAGCCCGATGGCGCCAAGTGGAGCGGCCGCATCCACGATCCCGACTCCGGGCGCAACTACGACTCCACGATCGCGATGAAGGGCCCGAACATGCTTCACGTGCAAGGCTGCGCCTTGGGCGGCATATTCTGCGGCGGCCAGACCTGGAAGCGCGTGAGCTGACGCGCGTCATCCCGGGGCGATGCGAAGCATCGAACCCGGGGTCTCCCGCCACAATCTCCGGATTCCGGGCTCGCGACTTCGTCGCGCCCCGGAATGACGAGCAAGGACCGTGACGCCACGCCCCGAAATCCGGGACGTGGCGTTTGAACGTTGGCAACGCCTGTGCGACAGACGTTCATCCGCCATTCAGCCATCTCCGGCTGAAATCGGCTGATCTCGCCTCGTGTCTTTCACCGGGACCCTCACTGTGGCTTTGATGCTGGCTTGGCGCCGCTGCGTGCTCGCGCTTCCGCTGCTGGTCGTGCCGCTCGCTGGCGCGACGGACGCATGCGCATCCGACGCGACCCTGCTCGCGCAGGCGCAGCCGGCGCCGCAGGCGACGCCGACACCGTCTCCCTCGCAGGCGCCCGCGACACCGGCACCTGACGTTCAAACCGCCGCGCCTGCAGAGCCGATCGGCAACGTCGCCACCGTGACGGGGATCGCCACCGTGATCCGCGACAAGAATTCCTATCCGCTGAAGGCGCGCGACGACATCTATCTCAATGACGTCGTGCAAACCGCTTCGAACTCCTCGCTCAGCATCGCCTTCAACGATTCCACCACGTTCAATCTGTCGGCCAGCGCCAAGATCACCATCGACAACTACGTCTACGAGGACGGCGGCAAGCAGAACTCGGCGATCTTCGACGTCGGCAAGGGCACGGTTGCCTTCGTCGCCGCAGCGGTCGCCAAGACCGGCGACATGAAGATCACGACGCCGACAGCAACGCTCGGTATTCGCGGCACCACCGGCGTCATCGACGTGCCGGCCAACGCAAGTGCTGCAACGACCGCGACCAACAACGTCAACATCAAGCTCTATCCCGACGCCGACGGCAGGGTCGGCCACATCGACGTCAACGACCGCACCAGTGGCGCACGGCTCGGCGCGCTGACGCAAGGCGCATCCGGCTTTGCCATCCGCCCCGGAACGGGCGGCGTGCGCTTTGCCGCGGTGCCGATCACGATTGCCCCGCAACAGGTCGCGCGCGACCGCGCCTTCGTGAGCCAGGTGCATCAGGCGCAGACCACCGGCCGGCAGATCGTCACCGAGCAGCGCGAATTCCGCAGGGCCAATCCGGGCGCTGCCCCGCGCATTCCGCGGCCGGTCCAGCCGGCTCAACCGCAGCAGCAACAGCCGCGGCCGAACGGTCAGCCCGGACAACAGCCGCAGCGGCCCAATGGCCAGCCCGGGCAGAACAACCGTCCGGGCCAGCAGCAGCCGGGTGCGCCGAATCGTCAGGGCACACAGCAGCCGCAGCGCCAAGGACAAGGCGGCGCGGCTCAGCCGGGCACGCCGCGCACCGGGCAAGGCCAGCAGCAGGGTGCGCCGCGCACGGGACAGACGACGCCCGGCGGCACGACCAGTCCGCAAGCGCCGCGCGGCGGGCAGGCTCCGGCAGGCACGACAACGCAACCAGGCGCTACGCCTCAGCCGCAGACACCGCATGCCGGCCAGCAGGGCCAATCGACCCCGCCCGCTGTCCAGCCGCAGCAAGGTGGCGTGCAGCGGCAACCCGGTTTGCAGCAGCGCCTACCGGGCCTGCAACGCCCGGCACCGCGCAAGCCGGCATCGCCGAGGGAGAAGAAAGAGCGGAGGTAGCGGTGCCGCCCCCTGTCGGTAGAGGGTACGCGTCGATGCAGTGCTCGTTTACATTTCTCTTGAACTCACGCCTCGCCGCGGAGCCAGGCCTTTACCTTTTGCAGCAAGCCGTGTCGCAGCTCCTCGACCGAAGCCGCCTCCGCAGGCGTCAGCGACTGCATCGCGGCGTCGACGTCGTCCATGGCTAGTGGCGGTGTGGCTTCCGCTTCAGTCGGCGCGAGGCCGGCGGCGGCGAGCGCGATCGGGCCGACTTGCAACAGGAACGCTCGCTCATACTCGCGCGACAGCCGCGCGACTGCATCCTCCAGCGGCAACCAGTCGACCGCCTTGACGTCGTTCATCAGCTTGCGGACCGGCCCGCCGTCCGCCTCCATGCGCCAGAAATGGACGATCTTGGAACGCCCACCGGACGGATAGGCGAGCGTGCCCAGAAATTCGCGGATGGCGACGTCGTGGCCAGTCTCCTCCAGCACCTCGCGGTGCGCGGCTTCCCTCAGCGTCTCGTCATCGTCGAGTTTGCCCTTGGGCAAAACCCATTCATTGCGCTTGCGCTGGCGCACCACGGCGATCAACGGCGCGTCGCGCCGCACCACAATTCCCCCTGCCGCCAGAACCGGCGCCCGCGCCATCACTCGTTACCTGCCGTGTCGAACGAATCGCCCTCGCGGACGATATAGGCCGCCGACACGGCGGATTGAAGGCTTCTTTAGTGGAGCATGATCTCCGCGCAAACGCGTTCCGCGTTTGTCGCGCGGGAAAACCGGTACCCACTTTTCCGGATCATGCTCTATTTTTTCGCAGCAGCGCCTGCCCGGCACGGATGCGCGCACCCTCGGCGATGCCCTCGCAGAAGGCAAAATCGCCGGGCGCCAGGATGATGATGGTCGAGCCGTGCTCGAACCAGCCGAGCTCCTCACCTTTCTTCACGCTGACGTCGCACGGGAAATTGACCGGGCCGCGGGTCTGCGCATTCAGCACCATGTCGAGGAAGTGCAGCCGGATGCTCGCGACCAGAATCGCCGCCACCGGCACCAGCGTCACCGCCTCGCCGGTCGACAGATGCGTGCGGATCACCGCGCGCTCGTTCTTGCAGAACAGCCGCTCGACCCGCTTCAGCGCGATCGGGTTGACGTTCCAGACATCGCCATGGATCAGCGTGACGCGCTCGATATGCGCGTCATAGGGCGCGTGGAAGCGGTGGTACATGCTCGAGGTCAGTCGCAGCGTGACGAAGGAGCCATTGCGATGCTGCTCGACAAGCGCGGGATCGCCAAGGAGATCGAGCAGCGAATAGGGCGCGCCCTTGACCTGGAACAGCTCGGTGTCGGCGATCTTGCCGTGCGCGCCGACGATACCGTCGGAGGGACTGGCGACGATCGCGGGACCCGGATCGAACGGCCTCAGGCCCGGCTTCAGCTCCCGCGTGAAGCAGTCGTGCAGGCTCTTGAAATGGGTCTTGCGCGCCTCCGACAGGTCGAGGTCGGAGAACAGCTTCCACAGCGCGATCGATCCGTCGCGCACCAGCGGGTTCTCGATCTTGGAGAACCAGCCCATGAAGCGCGTTAGCGCCGCACGCGGAATGCGGTTGGTCAGCAGGAAGTTGAGGTCTTCCTGCTGGGTGAAAGAGGCGATGAGGGCTTTGACTGTCATGAATCTGTCAGCAGGTAAGGTTAGCGCTTGTTGTCATGGAAACGACACTCCCGATTCTCTCATTGTCCGTGGCCGCCGCAGCATCCGCTGCCGCCGCCTTCCCGAAGCTCAAGGCGCGGATCGAACTCTCCCGCGCCAAGCACCGCTCGCTCTCGGGGCATTCCAAGATGTCGCGCCGGGTGGCGCGGCTGATCCCGTTCTACGAGTTCGAGGGCGACGACTATTTCGCCTGTGACGGCGCGCCGACGAATGTCGCAGCGCAGCGCCAGGACGGCTTCTTTCGCCTCGCCGGTCTCTACGCCACGCGCTACGCCAAGGGCCGCGCGCTGACGAAGGAGGCGGCGGAACGAATCTCCGACCTTCAATTCACCGAAAGCTACCGCGTGCCGTTCCAGTTCTCCCGCCTGGTGCGCGAGAACCTGGGCACATCGAGCTTCATGCAGTCGTCGAATGGCGTCACCGTCACCGATCTCGACGGCAACGTCTCCTACGACCTTACCGGCTCCTACGGCGTCAATATCTTTGGCAACGACTTCTACAAGGAGTGCATCGAGGAAGGCGAGAAGCGCGCCCATGCGCTGGGGCCTGTGCTCGGTCCTTACCATCCCGTGATCGCCGAGAACGTGACGCGGCTCTGCCAGATCTCGGGGCTCGACGAAGTCTCCTTCCACATGTCCGGCACCGAAGCCGTGATGCAGGCCGTCCGCCTTGCGCGCTACCACACCAAGCGCACGCATCTGGTGCGCTTTGCGGGCGCCTATCACGGCTGGTGGGGCGACGTGCAGCCCGGCGTAGGCAATCCCATCGCCGCGCACGAGACCTACACGCTCGCCGAGATGTCGGAGAAAACGCTGCGTGTCCTGAAGACACGCCGCGACATCGCCTGCGTCTTGGTCAATCCGCTCCAGGCGCTGCATCCGAACGCGAACGCGCCCGGCGATTCCTCGCTGGTCGACAGCTCGCGCGGTGGCAACTTCGACCGCGAGGCCTATACCGCCTGGCTCGAGAGGCTGCGTGAGGTCTGCACCGAGCGCGGCATCGTGCTGATCTTCGACGAGGTCTTCGTCGGCTTCCGTCTCGCCCCCGGCGGCGCCCAGGAATATTTTGGCGTGCGCGCCGACATGGTGACCTACGGCAAGAGCCTCGCCGGCGGCCTGCCGGTCGGCGTGGTCTGCGGCGAGAAGGACCTGATGCGCCGCTTCCGCGACGATCGTCCCGCCGACGTCTGCTTTGCCCGCGGCACCTTCAACTCGCATCCCTACGTCATGACGGCGATGGACGAGTTCTTGAGCCGGCTCGCAAGCCCTAACTTCCGCGCCATCTATGACGGGCTGGATGCGACCTGGAACGGCCGCGCGCAAAAGCTCAACCAGATGCTGAGCGAGGCCGACCTGCCGGTGCGCGTCGCCAATCTGTCCTCGATCTGGACGGTGAAGTACACCGAACCGTCTCGCTACAACTGGATGCTGCAATATTACCTGCGCGCCGAGGGCCTCGCCTTGAGCTGGGTCGGCACCGGACGGCTGATCTTCAGCCTCAACTACTCCGACGCCGATTTCACCGAGGTCGCCGAACGCTTCGTCCGCGCCGCGCAGAAGATGAAGGCCGATGGCTTCTGGTGGCACGATCCTGGCCTCACCAACAAGCGCATCAAGCGGCAGATCCTGAAAGAGATGCTGGCCAAGCGCTTCGGACGCTGAGGCTCGTTTTTCCCACACATCCACTGTCATTCCGGGGCGCGGCGCAGCCGCGAACCCGGCATCTCTAGATTCCGGATTCGGTCCTGCGGACCGCCCCGGAACGACGGTGTATGGCGCTTCCAAGACGTGGATGCCCGGGACGGGCCCGGGCATGACGCAACCTTTGAACATCGGAGTGTTTGGTATGAGCCGCGCGCTCAGGCGTGCTGCTCGCTGAGCTCAGGCTCGGCAATGAAGCCCAGCGTGTGCTCGGGGACGAGATGCAGGCCGGGGTCCATCAGCTCGCCGCGCATCAGCGCGAGCGGTGCCTTGCGGTAGAGCATCAGGTCGTGGAACGGGTCGGTCAGGATCTTGGTCATCCAGACGAGGCCGGTCTCGACGTCGCGGATGAAGAACAGGTGCACGGTGCGGAACAGCAAGCCCCCGGCGCCGACCGCGAGCCAGATCTTTGCGACCTGCCGCATGAAGTCGGTCGCGCTCGCGAACGGCTTGAATAGGCCGAACAGCGTCGGATCGGCAAACAGAACCAACGGCGACAGCGCCCAGATCGCCATCAGCACGACCTTGCGCTGAAGATTGTAGCCGACCTTGATCTCTTCCTTGTGCTCGTGCGTCGCCTGGTTGATATGGTCATAGCCCTTCGGCTCGAAGAAGAAGTGACCGGCCTGGCGCGAAGTCATCGACACCAGCCAGCCGACCAGCCCCGAGACCACGGGATCAACGAACAGCCAAAGATAGGCGAACAGGAAGCTCGCCGCGCTGACGAAGTGCAGGCTCTGATTGATGCGGCTGTGATGGTAGTAGCGGTGGTCGTCCCAGCGCTGGATGCGCAGCTGCTCAAGGAATTCTTTGATCATACTTTCCCCCTAAAGGCTTCGGGTAAGGAGATACAGGGATTCGATGTAGGGCGTGTGACATCATCATTTTGTCATATGACGATGTGCGCGACGCGGTGACGCATGAACGCGTGGAGCCGTTGGCTCAGGCCGCTTTGGCGACCTGAACTTTGCGCAAGCGGACCAGCGAGAAATGGCCGAGCGGCGGAATCAAGCGGCGCTCTGCGAGCTCCATGCCATGCGCACTCGCGAGCCACTTGGCGTAGCGCGACCAGGCGAACTCGGCGGTGCGGAAGCCGAGGTGACGCACCACCGGCTGGAGCTTCTGCTCGATGAAGCGGCGCATGCCGGCATCCGCGCTGACGCGGGTCAGGATGATCAATTCGCCGCCGGGACGCAGCACGCGCGCGAACTCGTCCAGCGCGATTTCCGGGTTGGGAACGGCGGTGACGACATATTGCGCCATCACGACGTCGAAGGAGTTGTCGGGAAACTCGAGCTTCTCGGCGTCCATCACCGCGAGGCCCTCGACGTTCTTCAGCTTCAGCTCCGAAACGCGGCGGCGCGCCTTGTCGAGCATGGCCTCCGAAATATCGGTGCCGAAGATGCGGACGTTCGGCGCGTACATCGGCAGCGAGATGCCGGTGCCGACGCCAACCTCGAGCACGCGGCCGCCGAGCTTGTTGGTCGCTGTGATCGCGGCCTGCCGGCCCTTGGCGAACACGCCGCCGAACACGAGGTCATAGACCGGCGCCCACCGGTCGTAGGCCTGCTCTACCGTGCCGCGGTCGAGGTCGAGCTGCTGCGACTCTTCGAACTTCATAATCTTGGCCATTAGCAAAAGTCCCGTTTGGTTCAGATGTTCCAAATCAACCCCGCACCGGCCGCCGCGCCATGACGGGCGTCGGGCGCAGCGAGCGGCTGGGCTGGAGTGAGGTGAGGTTTCCAACGAACTGACGCGCACTGTTTTCCCAGGAGCGCGCCAGCGCGAAGTTGCGGCAGGTCTCGCGCGACATGGTGAGCGCGCGCAGGCAGGCGGCCCGCAGATCGTCGTCGATCGCTCCGATCGGATGATCGGCGATGACGTCCTTCGGACCCGTCACCGGAAACGCCGCGACCGGCGTGCCGCAGGCCAGCGCCTCGAGCTGCACCACGCCAAAGGTGTCGGTGAGGCTCGGGAACACGAAGACGTCGGCGGCTGCGAGATGCGAGGTGAGATCGGCGCCCTTCTTCTCGCCGAGGAAGACGGCGCCGGGATACTTCTTCTCGAGCTGCGCCTTCTGCGGCCCATCGCCGACGACGACCTTGGTGCCGGGCAGATCGAGCGAGAGGAACGCGTCGAGATTCTTTTCCACCGCGACGCGCCCCATCGCCATGAAGATCGGCCGCGGCAGGTCGAGCTTTGCCGGACTATCGGGATGAAACAGCGTGGTGTCGACGCCGCGCGTCCAGAAGCCGAGCCGCTTGAAGCCGCGCTCGGACAGCTCCTGCCGCAGCGATGGCGTCGCCACCATGGTCATGGCGGCGGCGTCGTGGAAGTGCCGCAGCACGGCGTAGCCGACGCTATCGGGAATGCCGGTGCGCACCGAAACGTATTCAGGGAATCGCGTGGTGTAGGAGGTGGTGAAGGCAAGCCCGCGCCGGCGGCAATAGGCGCGCGCCGCCCAGCCGATCGGGCCTTCGGTTGCGATGTGCAGGGCTTCGGGCGCCGCCGCCTCGATCCGCCGCGCGATCTCGGCGCGGCTCGGCAGCGCGATGCGCAGGCCCGGATAGGTCGGCAACGGCAGCGACCGGAAGCCATCCGGCGTCAGGAAGTCGATCTCGACATCGAGGGCCTTGGCCGCATTCGCCAGCGAGGTCAGCGTCCGGACCACACCATTAACTTGCGGATGCCAGGCGTCAGTCGCGATTAATACCCGCATGGGAAATCCCGAGAGTTTGATGATTCTCGGCTTAGGACCATCAACGAAGGATATTTCAGGCGTGTGACGTCACAGAAGTGTCGGCCCACTGTTTTGTTCGTTAACAAGTCCAGACAGCCACGAAACTGTCATGAAACAATCCTTGCCGCGACGAAACCGTTTTCGATTTCTCGCGCAAACGTCCCGAAACTTTTCGCCGCTACGAGTTCAGGCAACGGAGCACCGCAACGGTGCCGCGGTGATCAAAAACACCGATCCAACAGGGGCGATCAATGTTCAATCTGGACACGTTCAATACGTATTCACGCGCTGTTGCGCTCGGTGCAGTTGCGATCACCGCGATCGCGTTTGCCGGCCCGGCACATGCCGCGCCCGTGCAACTCTTCCCCTTCTTCGCGCCGCCGCCCGGCTTTGCCGCGCCGCAGCCGCTGCAACCTTATCAGCCCTATCAGCCGGCGCCGTCCTATCAGAGCGCGCCGTCGGAGGATCAGGACAGCGTCGAGATGCCCGCCCGCTTCCGCCGCCAGGTCGTCGCTTACGCAACGCGCGAGGCGCCCGGCACCATCATCATCGATACGCCCAACACCTATCTCTATTACGTGCTCGGTAACGGCCAGGCCGTGCGCTACGGCATCGGCGTGGGCCGTGACGGCTTCACCTGGTCGGGCACCCAGTCGGTGACCAAGAAGGCGGAGTGGCCGGACTGGACCCCGCCGCCGGAGATGATCGCCCGCCAGCCATATCTTCCGCGCCACATGGCCGGCGGTCCCGGCAACCCGTTGGGGGCCCGTGCCATGTATCTCGGCGGCACCGTCTACCGCATCCACGGCACCAACGCCCCCGAGACGATCGGCAAGCACGTCTCCTCCGGCTGCATCCGCCTGACCAATGAAGACGTCACCGACCTCTACTCCCGCGTCAACGTCGGCACCAAGGTCGTCGTGCTTCCGATGACCGACCGCCGCGCGGACCTTGGCAGCGCAACGCGGTAAATGGCGAGACAAGATTTCTGCGACAAGAGGCCCCGGCGACACCGGGGCCTTTTTGCGTGTGCGCCAACGATCGCGGCTTCATCCTTCGAGACGCTCGCCTTCGGCGAGCTCCTCAGGATGAGGACTGAATGCGTGGCCGTCGCGCCCCACCGACTTCCTTCCATGGTCGAGGGGTTGTCCCGTCGGGACTTGCGCCAGTCCACGGACGCCAGTTAGCCTCATCCTGAGGAGACCGCGAAGCGGTCGTCTCGAAGGATGGGGCGGGCACGATGACAGACGGCGCGTACCTCTACATTCTCAAGTGTGCCGACGGCAGTTATTACATCGGCACGACGCGCACTGCGCTCGAGATCAGGATCGCGCAGCACAACGCCGGCACATTCGGCGGCTACACCTCCTCACGCAAGCCCGTGACGCTAGTCTATTCGCAATGGTTCGACCGGATCACGGACGCGATCGAATGCGAACGGAAGCTCAAGAAATGGAGTCGGGCTAAGAAGGAGGCCTTCATGCGCGGAGATTTCGCTGAACTTCAGAAACTAGCAGAGCGCAAGTCTCCTCATCCTTCGAGACGCCCGCCTTCGCGGGCTCCTCAGGATGAGGACTGAGTTCGCGGCAGCCTCCCTCGGCCGGGGAGTCGTGCCATGGCTTGCTCGTTGCGAACACTTGGCAGGACGTTCGCAGAACGTGAATCGGCCGGCGGCCTCAGCCGGCGCTCTTGCCCGCCGAGAGGGCGAGCACGCGGTCGACCATCTGGCCGGAGAGGCCGAGATAGTTCGCGGGATCGCAGTGGCGACGGATGGCATCGACGCCGCCGAGCGCTGCCACGATCTCGGGAACGCCGGACAGGATCTCGGCGAGATCGCCGCCGCCCTCGATCGCCTTGCGGCATGCATCGTAGACGACGTCATGCGCGTGTTGCCGGCCGAGTTTCGGCGCGGCGGCCATCATCACGGCTTCGGCGACGATGAGGCCGTGCGTCAGGCCGAGGTTTTCGCGCATACGATCGTCGTGCACGACCAGACCTGCCAGCATGAATTTCGCATTGGCAAGCGAGGATGCCGTGAGCAAGAAGCTCTCCGGCAGCGACACCCATTCGAGATGCCAGGGACCGGTTGCGCGCTCGAAATCGTGGATCATGCCGTCGAGCATGGTCGCGACGTGCTGGCGCACGGCCTTGGCCGCGGCGAGCATCAACTCGCTGGAGATCGGGTTGCGCTTCTGCGGCATGGTCGAGGAGGCGCCGCGGCCATGCACGAAAAGCTCCGAGAGCTCGCCGAACTCGGTCGCACACATCAGCATGACGTCGGTGGCGATCTTGCCGAGCGTGCCGGTGACGAGGCCGAGCAGCGTCACCGCTTCCGCAACGCCGTCGCGCGCCACGTGCCAGGTGATCGGCGGCTGGTTGAGGCCGAGCTCTTCGCAAAACAGGCGCTGCATCTCGAGGCCGCCATCGCCGACCGAGGCGAGTGTGCCGGCTGCGCCTGAAAACTCGCCGAGCAGGATGCGCGGCCGCGCCTGGTCGACGCGCTCGATGTGGCGGTCAATCGAGGACAGCCAGATCGCGACCTTATAGCCGAAGGTCACGGGAAGGGCCTGCTGGAGATGGGTGCGGCCAGCCATCGGCGTGTCGCGATGCTTGCGCGCGAGGTCGCCAAGGATCGTGCGCAGCTCCTTCAGGTCGCGCGCAACGATGTCGAGCGCGGCGCGGATCTGGAGCACGTTGGCGGTGTCCATGATGTCCTGCGTGGTCGCGCCCCAATGGACGTAGCGGCCGGCCTCGCCGGCGGCCTCGGAGAGCTGATGGACCAGCGGCAGGATCGGGTAGCCGACGATCGCGGTCTCGCGACGGAGCTTGTCGAAGTCGAGCTTGATGCTTCGGGAGACGGCATCGATCGCGGCCGCGGCGTCCTTCGGCACGACGCCGGCGCGGGCCTGGGCACGGGCGAGCGCAGCCTCGGTTTCCAGATAGCGGCCGATCAGCGCGTCATCCGAAAAAACCGCGCGCATCTCGGCGGTACCAAACATGTCGCGGAACAGCGCGGAATCGAAGACGGTGCTCGCCATGACGCTTCCTCTTTATTATGTTCGTACATAATCATATGTACGAACATAACGACGACGTCAAGAGGCCTTGCCTGGAGCCGCTGACTCACGTCCTCATGCCGGCCCTGGAGAGGTGCCTTGGAAACCAGATATGCCTTTGTCGCGAGGGAGTTGACGGAAGCGATCGCGAGCGGCCGCTATCCGGTCGGCTCGCTGCTACCCAACGAGCTCGACCTTGCCGAGCAGTTTTCGGTGAGCCGCTCGACCGTCCGGGCCGCCATGCGCGAGCTCCAGGCCATGGGCCTCGTCAGCCGCAGGAAAAGCGCCGGAACGCGCGTGGAGGCGACCAGCGCGCAACGCGCCGGCGGCGCATTCGCGCAGTCGCTCGGCTCGATCGAGGCGATCCAGCAATTCGGCGTCGAAACCGAGCGCGACATCCAGGAAATCGGAGAGACCGTGGCCGACAATGCGCTCGCCGCAAAGCTCGGCTGCAAGCCCGGAAGCCGCTGGCTGAGCATCTCGAGCCTGCGCCGCGTACCGGGCGAGCGCAGTGCGCCGCCGATCTGCTGGACCGACGTCTACATCGACGCATCGCTGTCGCAGAAGATCGCGCCGCGGCTCAAGCAGTATCGCGGCATCTTCGGCAACCTGATCGAGACCGTCACCGGCCGGCGCATCATCGAAATCCGGCAGGAGATCGCGGCATGCGGGCTGCCCGATCACGTCGCAGCCCCCCTCGTTGCAAGGCCGGGCGACCATGCGCTCGCAATCCGCAGGCAATATATGTTGAGCCCCGGCACGCTGGTGGAGATCTCGCTCAGCTATCATCCCGCCGACCGCTTTCAATATTCGACGCGGCTGACGCGCCATGACGACCCCGAGGCGTGATGCGATCGCGGCGGCGCAACGTGCCCGCGCGTCAGTATCGCCGCTCGACGTGGAACGATTTGGCCGTGATCAGCCAGGCATCGTGGATGCGGTGATATGAGAGATAATCGAGGTACTGAAGCGTATCGATCCGCACGCGCACCTTCACCACGGCCTGAACTGGTGACGCAAGATCGACCAACAGGACTTCCTGGAGCCGAGGGGCATTCTTCGACTGCGGTGACGGCGTCGACGCCAGTACCTTCCTGTAGTCGGGAGCAGGCAGTATCCGTAACTCGGCATCCCGGAATCCATGCAGCTGCGCACTGGGTGCGAAGACACGATCGAAATGCGACACGTCGTTATCATACATCAGCGTGAAGTAACGCTCGACGGCCCCCAGTAGGGGCGCAAGGATCGGGTCTTCGCTCATGATCACTCCTTCGGTAAAGGTCAGAGCAATCCATCCCACGGAAAGCTGAGGCATGTCCTTGCGAAGTGAGCTAGTGTCAGCTCCTCCGGCGCAACATTGTGCCCTCCTTGATCCAACAGGATGCGCTTCATGCCAAAATGCGAGCTGGATGCGATCGACCGGCGCATCGTTGCCGAACTCCAGACCAACGCACGACTGAGCAATATCGAGTTGGCCGGCAAGATCGGGCTGTCTCCCTCGCCTTGCCTGCGGCGGGTGCGGCGGCTGGAGCTGGACGGCTACATCGACGGCTACCGCGCCTCGTTGCGGCGCGGCCGCATCGGGCTGGGCTTCTCGGCCTTTCTCGGCGTCAAGATCAACGGCCACGCCAATGAACAGGCCCTCACGTTCGAGAAGACCGTCGTCGCGATGCCCGAGGTCGTGGCCTGTCACCTGGTCTCCGGCGACGTTGATTATCTCCTCGAGATCGTCGTTCCCGAGCTCGAAGACTACCAGCGCTTCCTGGTCGAAAAGCTGCTCAATCTGCCGATCGTGCGCGAGGTTCGCAGCAGCATCGCCATCCAGACCCTGAAGGCGGGCGCGCCTCTCCCCCTCTCGCACCTCGCATCGCCATGACACGGACAATTCTCGCCTATCGCGACAGCGCCGCAGACCTCCAGGGCGTTCTCGTAGCCGACGAGTCCGCAGCCAGCCGCCACGCCGGCGTGGTGCTGTTTCCCGATACGCGCGGCATCGGCACGCATGCGATCGCGCGTGCGGAGCAACTGGCTGCGCTCGGCTTCACCGTGCTGGTGGCAGACCTCTACGGCGGCGGCAAGACCGCGCCCGATGTGCCGCAGGCGATCGAGCTGATGAATGGCTTGCGTGCCGATACCGCGCGCTGGCGCGAGCGGGCCGAGGCGGCGCGCCTGGCGCTCGCCGGACAGGACGCCGTCGAGGCCACAAAACTCGCGGCGATCGGCTATTGCTTCGGCGGCAGCACCGCTCTCGAGCTGGCTCGGACCGGCGCCGATCTTGCGGCCGTCGTGAGCTTTCATGGCGGTTTCCCGAACAAGCGGCCGGAGGACGCCGCAAACATCAAGGCGAGAGTCCTGGTGTGTCACGGAGCGGCCGACGTGCTGGTCTCGCTGACGCAGCTTGCGAATTTTGCGCGCGACCAGCGTCGACTGGCAGGCCCAGGTCTATGGCGGCGCGGCGCATGGCTTCACCAACCCAGAGCTCGTTGGCGAAAGCGTGCCGAACCACGCCTATCATGCAGACGCGGATCGCCGCTCCTGGGCCGCGATGCTCGGCCTGTTCGAAGAGGTCTTTGCAACGGCGATGCGTTGAATTGGAGACGAAAGCGGGACATGCCATCAGCTCACCTCGACACTGCCGCCGTCAGACTGCTCACGCCAGCGGATGCCGCGAGCTATCGACAGATCAGGCTGGAGGCGCTCGAAGCGCATCCGGGGGCCTACTCCAGCGTGTTTGTGCGCGAGAGAGACATGGCGCTTTCCTGGTTCGAGGAGCGCCTCACGGCCTCTGACGTTTTTGGCGCCTTCATCGAACAGGAGTTGTGCGGCGTCGCCGGCTTTCGCCGGCAGGACGGGACGAAGACCGTGCACAAGGCGGTGCTCTGGGGCATGTATGTGCGGCCAGCGGCGCGCAGCTTCGGCGTGGGACGTCGCCTTGTCGACGCCGTCGTGGCGCATGCGGCGCAACGGGTCGAACAGCTTCAGTTGTCCGTCGTCAGCGACAACGAACCCGCCTTGCGTCTCTATACCAGCGCAGGGTTCATCGAATACGGTCGCGAACCGAAGGCGCTCAAGCAGGACGGCCGATATTTTGATGAGATCCTGATGAAGCTGTTCCTGGACGGGGGCACCGGATGAATGAACCGCAATTGAGAACCCTTCTCGACGGCGGCAAGTATTTCGAGGCCCCGCGCTGGCATGCGGGGCGGATCTGGTTCGTCGACTGCATGGCGCGTACCCTGCTCAGCATCGGACCATCGGGCGACCGCACGGAACATGCCACCTTCGACGACGTGCCTTGCGGCACCGGAGTTCTGCCGAATGGCAGGCTGGTGGTGCTGACCATGTTCCGCAAGCATCTCCTGGCCTATGCGGATAGTGAGCTCTCGCTTTATGCCGATCTATCCGGCATCGCCACCGGCACGATCGACGACATGATCGTCGACGGGCTCGGACGCGCCTATGTCGGCGATCTCGGCTTCAATCTTCCGCCGCCGCCCGAGCGCGGCGCCGACGGGCGCATCATCCTTGTGACGCCGGATGGCGGGACGCGCGTCGTCGCCGAAGGATTGCGCTTTCCTAACGGGATCGCGATCTCGGCCGATCACGACAGGCTCGTCGTCGCCGAGATGGACGGCGAATGCCTCGCCGACTACGGGATCGGCAGCGATGGCAGCCTGCATCCCCGCCGCCGCCTTGCCTGCGGGAAGGAGCCGGACGGCATCTGCCTCGACCGTGATGGCGCCGCCTGGGTCGCCTCCTATGGTGAAGACGCCTTCATCCGAATCGATCGCGATGGACGCGAGCGGCAGCGCATCAACGTTCCCGGACGCCGCGGCATTGCATGCGCACTTGGCGGCGCCGATCGCAGAACGCTGTTCTGCATCAGTGCGGCGACATCGCCGGAGGAACTGAGACAGGGGAAATCGTCGGCGCGGATCGATATGGTCGAAGTGGAGACGCCGGGATCGGGCTATCCTTAATCCATCACATCTTCGCGCCCGGCGCGCGCCGCCGCAATTCCACCCCATCGCTGCGCTCTAGCGCGGCCCTCACCTGCCCTGTAGACTCCCACGACGGGCGGTTCGGGGGATTGATGCGTCTGACGTTGAACTTGAAGACTATTTTGATCGCGGTCGCGGTGATCGCGGCGTCGTTTTTCGTGAGCCTGAAGGCCATGGACTGGCTGTCGCCGCGCAGCGCGGGAACGGCGCCCGCCGTCACGCAGTTGCCGCCGCTGCCGCCGGTCTCGAAGAGCTCGATCGTGGTGGCACCGGTTGCGATCGCGCTGTCGGCGATCCGCGAGGCCGCCGACCGGAGCGCGGCGCGCAATTTCAGCGGCAAGGCCGACAATCCGATCTCGCAGATCCTGCAGGACGCCGATATCGGCTGGACTGCTTCGCGCGGGCCGATTGCCGCGAGCGGCGACAAGGACGTGCTGACGCTGTCGACACCCCTGGCCGGCAAGCTCAACGTCACGGGATCGCTGTCCTCGAAAGCGACCGGCGCGCTCGGCGAGGCGCTCGGCAGCGTGCTCGGCAACAACGCCGCCAAGCAGATCGGCGCGGTCAACATCAAGAACTTGAATGCCAGCGCCGAGATCAAAGGCAACGTGGTCATCACCTCGCGCCCGAAACTTGCCGCCAACTGGCACCTCGAGCCCAATCTCGGTGCGCAGGTCAATCTCGGCGACACCAACCTTTCGGTCGCCGGCGCCAAGGTCAACGTGCCGGCGCAGGTCAAGCCGCTGATCGACAAGTCCGTCAACGATCAGCTCAACGTTGTCGCCGAGCGCATCCGCAACGATCCGAGCCTGCGCGAGAATGCGAAGGCGCAATGGATCAAGGCCTGCCGCTCGATGCCACTGCAAGGCTCGGGAGCCTCTGCCGCATTGCCGCCGCTCTGGCTGGAGATGAAGCCGATCCGTGCGATCGCAGCCCAGCCGCGCGTCGATGCGCAGGCCGTGACCCTGCTGCTCGGCATCGAGGCCGAGACCCGCGTCACCACAAGCCAGACCAAGCCCGAGTGCCCGTTTCCCGAGAAGATCTCGATCGTGCCGCCGACCGGCACCGGCGTGAGCATCGGCGTGCCGATCGACGTGCCCTTCACCGAGATCAACAAGCTCATCGCGGCTCAGATGGTCGGCCATGCCTATCCGGAAGACGGCTCGGGTCCGGTCGATGTCACCGTCAAGAGCGTCAACGTGATCCCGTCGGGCGACCGGCTGTTGATCTCGCTTCTGGTGAGCGCCAAGGAGAAGAAGAGCTGGTTCGGCCTGGGTGCCGAGGCAACCGTACATATCTGGGGGCGGCCGATGCTCGACCAGGCGCAGCAGACACTGCGGCTCGCTGACATCCAGCTCGCGGTGGAGTCCGAGGCCGCGTTCGGGCTCCTTGGTGCCGCGGCGCGCGCGGTGGTGCCGCATTTGCAGCAGGCGCTGGTGCAGAAGACGACGCTCGACCTCAAGCCGATCGCGGCGAACGCGCGTGACAAGATCGCCGCCGCGATCGCCGACTACCAGAAGGCCGAGGACGGCCTGCGCGTCGAAGCCAATGTCGACAGCCTGACGCTCACCGACATCACCTTCGATTCCAAGACGCTCCGCATCATCGCGGAAGCCGGCGGCTCGCTGAATGTGTATGTGACGAAGCTCCAGGGGATGTGAGGCGCTGGTGCCCATCGTCATTCCGGGGCGCGCGATAGCGAGAGCCCCGAATGACGGAACAGGCCCCTTCCCTTTTTGCATCCGGCCATGACCGGGATCGCTTAGCTGCGGCCGCTGATTGCCGCTAGAACCATTCCCGTGAATAAGCCCAAAGAATAACGCTCAGGGAGAACAACCATGCATAAACTGTTTGCCGCGGTCGCGGCGTCCGTCGCCCTCGCGGCCAGCGGCGGCGCCGCGCAGGCGCAGATTTCCAACGACGTCGTCAAGATCGGCGTGCTCACGGATATGTCGAGCCTCTATGCGGACGCCACCGGCAAGGGCTCGCTCGCCGCGGTGCAGATGGCCGTCGCCGATTATGGCGGCAAGGTCGCCGGCAAGCCGGTCGAGGTGGTCGCCGCCGACCATCAGAACAAGCCCGACGTCGGCGTCAACATCGCGCGCAACTGGTACGACAACGAGAAGGTCGATGCGATCTTCGACGTGCCGACCTCATCCGTAGCGCTGCCGATCTCCGCGCTGACGCGGGAGAAAAACAAGATCAACATCAATTCCGGCGGCGGCTCGTCCGACATCACGGGCGCCCAATGCTCGCCCAACACGGTGCACTGGACCTATGACACCTACGCGCTGTCGAACGTCGCAGGCAAGGCGATGGTGAAGCGCGGCGAGGACACCTGGTTCTTCGTCACCGCCGACTACGCCTTCGGCCAGGCGCTGGAGCGCGACGCCGCCAACGTCGTGAAGGAGAGCGGCGGCAAGGTGCTCGGCGACGTCCGCCATCCGCTCAACTCTTCCGACTTCTCCTCCTTCCTGCTCCAGGCACAGGCCTCCAAGGCCAAGGTGGTGGCGCTGGCCAATGCCGGCGGCGACACCACCAACGCGCTGAAGCAGGCGTCCGAGTTCGGCCTCACGCAAGGCGGCCAGAAGATGATCGCACTATTGCAGGAAATCACCGACACGCGCTCGCTCGGCATCAAGGCGACGCAGGGCCTGATCGTCACCGATGCCTTCTATTGGGACATGAACGACGAGACGCGTGCCTTCTCAAAACGCTTCAACGACAAGGTCGGGCACATGCCGACCATGATCCAGGCCGGACTCTATTCGGCGACCATGCACTATCTGAAGGCGATCGAGGCCATCAAGACCGACGATGCCCCGAAGGTGATGGAGCAGATGCGCGCCACCCCGATCAACGACTTCTTTGCCAAGAACGGCAAGATCCGCATCGACGGCCGCATGGTCCACGACATGTATCTGTTCGAGGTCAAGAAGCCCGAGGAATCCAAGGGCGAGTGGGACCTGTACAAGCTGATCGCCACCGTGCCGGGCGACGAGGCGTTCCGTCCGCTCGACAAGGGCGGCTGCCCGCTGGTGGGGCACTAGGCCGATTGGAGGCGCGATCCGCGACGCTAGGGAACGGCCAATCCTCATCCTGAGGAGCTTGCGAAGCAAGCGTCTCGAAGGATGAAGGCCCCGCTGGTGGCCTCGCCCTTCGAGACGCCGCTACGCGGCTCCTCAGGGTGAGGGGCGATATCCACGTAAGGAGATACACGACAACGCGCCCGGACAAACCGGGCGCGTTGCGTTTGAACGTCAACTGAGCCGCACTACTCGGAGTACTTGAACTCCGGCATCTTCTTCAGATCGTCCTTTGTCGCGTTGAACACGGCGTGGTCCGGGTACCACTTCGACGTCGATGACGCGGCGGCAGGCGCGGTGCTCGGCGCGGCGCCCGTGGTCGTGCTCGCTGGCGGGCTGCCAGGCGGCTTGGTGTTGCTGGCTGTGCCGCTGTAGGATACCGGCTCGGTCGAGAACTTCACCTTGTCGAACGGAACGGCGACAAGGTGCTCGCCCATGCCGAGGAAGCCGCCGACGCCGAGCACGACGAGCTTGATGTTGCCACTCTTGTCCATCAACAGATCGTTGATCGAGCCGACGCTCTCATTGGCGTCGTTGTAGACCTTCAAGCCCACCACCTTCGACGCGCGCCAGTCACCCGAGGCCGTTGTCGTTGTCGTCGTCGTGGCGGCCGCGTTCGGTGCCTTGTCGGTAGTGGTCGTCGGATTCTGGGCGAACGCGACGGTTGCAAGCAGCGCGGAACCGGCAAGGCCGGCCGCGATCGATTTGATCAACATGGTGTCCTCTCCTTCATCGAAAACTTGTGTGGAGAGAACCACGCACGTCGTCCGACAGTTCCAAACCTGCGGCAATTTCGTCGCACGTTTCGCGCGTGTTGCATCACGAAGCAGGTTCCGCAACGAGAAGATTTTGAATCGAACACGAAGGCCATGCACAGTTCCCCGCCGACTCGTCGCGCGCCCTGGGAGACGCGTGAGAGACGACGGGGACTGCGCCGACCTGGCGTCGCGGTCAGGTCTTGTAGTCGATGAGCAGTGCGGAGATCTGCGAGCTGCTCGACGAGCTGTTCGCATTTCCGGAAGCGCCGTAGGACGACGTCGACGACGATATCGATTGCTGGAGCGCCTGGAGGAATTGCTGGAGGATCTCGGCGGTGGTCGTGCCGTCGCTCGAGGTGCTGCTGGTCGAATCCGTCGAGGAGCTGGACGAGGCCGACGAGCTGTCGTCCGGCGGCGGGCCGGGCGGCGGTCCGCCCGCGCCTCCCGGACCACCCGCACCGCCCGGGCCGTTGGCGAAGGCGGACTGGAACACGCCCTTCAACTCGGTGGCCTGGTCGGAGGTCAGCGTACCGTTCGAGACCTCGTTGGCGATAAGGTCGTCGATCTTCGACTTCATGTCCTCCGGCGAGGATGTGGTGCCGCTGGACGTATCGCTCGAGCGGCTCTGCTGGATCGCCGAATCGATATCGGTGAGCGCGGTCGACAGCGCGGATTGATCCGACGAGGAGATCGTGCCGGCGGAGACCTCGGACTGCAATTCCTGCTGCAAGCGCTGCAGCGGCGACTGGTAGGTGCCGGCGGAGGCCGCCGAGATCGAAGTCATGATGGCTCCGTGGGTTTTGCGGGGTTCCTTAACTGACGGCGTCACGGTATGGTTAATGGGCTTAACGAGACCTTGCCGTCCCCCTTTCAAGACGTTGCCGGACGTTGCGGAAAGCGCCTTTAGAAACATCCGGAAACAAAAAACTTCGCCCTTCAGACCGAATCTCCGACAAACAGAGCACATGGCCATTCCTTCGCCCAACATCCTGGTCGTCGAGGACGACCGCGAAACCCGGACGTTGATTGCGAAATATCTGCGCAACAACGCCTGCAACGTCACCGCCGTCAGCGACGGCCGCGAGATGACGCGCGCGATGGCCGACCATCGCGTCGACCTGATCATCCTCGACGTCATGCTGCCCGGCGAGGACGGCTTAAGCCTCTGCCGCAAGGTGCGCTCGGAGGCGCAGACGCCGATCATCATGCTGACCGCGCGCGGCGAGGACGTCGATCGCATCGTCGGGCTCGAGATGGGCGCGGACGACTACCTGCCGAAACCGTTCAATCCGCGCGAGCTCCTGGCGCGCATCAACGCGGTGCTGCGCCGGCAGGCTGCGGCGCAGGCCGCCAGCTCGATCGAAGGCGCGAGCACGCTGGCCTTCGAGGGCTGGCGCATCGACCTGCGGCTGCGCGAGTTGCGCAACCCCGACGGCGCGCGCGTCGCGATGACGAGCGCGGAGTTCGACCTGCTGCGCACCTTCTGCGAGCGGCCCGGCCGCGTGCTGTCGCGTGACAGCCTTCTGGACCTCACGCAGGGCCGCGCCACCGGCTCGTTCGAGCGCTCCATCGACGTGCTGGTCAGTCGCATCCGCCGCAAGATCGAACCCAACCCGCAGGATCCCACCATCATCAAGACGGTGCGCTCGGGCGGCTATCTGTTCACGCCGAGGACGGAAGCGGTTGCGGCGCCCCTGAACAGCTGATCTCGAGCGCCCCGCCATGAGTTTGTTCGGGTTCTTCCATCTCAGGAGCATCGGCGGACAGATCGCCGCCCTCGTTGTGGCGTCGATCATCGCGCTTCATTTGATCCTGACCGCCAGCTTCCTGATCAGCCGGCCGGACCGCGCCGAGATGCCGCCCGACGGCGCGCATCACCTCGCGGATGCCGCACTGCTGCTCGGCGGCGCCGCAAGCGAGGAGCGGCCGCGGCTGCTTGCCGACATCGCCCGCGCGTTCCCGAAGCTTGATCTCGAGGTGCTCGCACCCGGCACGGCCACAGTCGTCGAGGACACCGAAGGTCCGCATCTGCATGGCATGCGCCGGCATCTCGGCCATGGCTACAAGGTGATGACGCTCGCGCCTGAAGGCGGCGTGCATCGCCTCGGAGTCGAATTGCCCGACGGCACGACGATCGCCGGGCACGTCGAACCTGATCATCCGCCGCGCTTCTGGGCCAATCCCTGGACGATCACGCTGCTATTCGCGCTGATCAGCGTCACCATGCTGGGCCTGTGGGCAGCGCATGCGCTCGCTCGCCCGCTGTCATCCTTTGCGCGCGCCGCCGAAGGCTTCAGCCTCGACGGCACCGCCGAGCCGCTGCCCGAGCGCGGGCCCGAGGAGATCCGCTCGGTCGCGCGCGCGCTCAACCGCATGCAGGAGCGGATCGCGGGACTGATGGCCGACCGGACCAAGATGCTGGCGGCGATCAGCCATGACCTACGCACGCCGATCACGCGGCTGCGCCTGCGCGCCGAGTTCATCGAGGACGAGACGCATCGCAAGCGCATGCTGGTCGACCTCGACCAGATGCGGGCGATGCTGGAATCGGTGCTCTCGCTGCTGCGCAACGACCGCAGGATGGAGGCGGTGACGCTGGTCGACATCGCAAGCACGCTGCAGCTGATCGCCGACCAGTTCGCCGACATGGGTCATACCGTGCATTACGACGGCCCCGCGCAGGCTACCGCCGCGGCGCGTCCAGACGACCTGCATCGCGGCATCACCAACCTCGTCGAGAACGCGGTGCGCTTCGGCGCCGAGGTGACGATCCGCCTCGAGGTCTCCGGTACCACGCTCACCATCGATGTCGAGGACGACGGCCCCGGCATTTCCGACGAGCGCAAGCAGGAGATGCTGGAGCCGTTCGTGCGCGGCGACGACGCGCGCAACATGGACGACACCACCGGCTTCGGGCTCGGGCTGTCGATCGCACGTGCGATCGCGGTCGCCCATGGCGGCGAGCTGTCGCTGCACGATCGCCAGCCGAACGGCCTGACCGTGCGCATGCAGCTGCCGATCTGGCAACCGAACCGCCTGGCGGCGTGATAGCCACCTCTCCCCAGCGGGGAGAGGTGTAAGGAGATCATGCGCGCAGCTTCAGGCGGCGAGCGCGTGCTCGTGAACCGGCTCGTCGTAGATCGCGATCGCCTCGAAGCGATAGCCGCAGGCGCGGCATTTCCAGAGATAGGAGACCCGGCCATTGCCCGGCTCGATCCAGTCGGGGTGCGCGATCGGCGTGCCGCATTGCGCGCATGGGTTTTGCCTGGGAATCTCGCCGATGTCCGATTGGATCAGGTCAGAGTGAGTCAGGTCTGATTGCATCAAATCTGATCTGGTCATGACACCTCTCCCGATGCGTGTTTCTTATATGTTGTTGGGCAGATGCGCGAATGGACAGGTCCGCTGTCGCGTGCGGCCCCAGTCTGTTGCACCTCACCTGCAGCGAACTTAACGCATGTTTAAGTCGTAAAGACGACGGCGCGACCGAAATCTTTGACGGCGGCGTTTCGCCACATCATCGCCGTGTTCCACAGGCCTAACGCGAGCGGACGCAGGTCAATTCGACCGAGAGATGTTCGATGAAAACTTTAATCGTTGCCGCCGCAATCGCGGCTGGACTGTCATTGCCTCACGCTGCAGTCGCGGGCGAAGCGGAATATGCCGAGATGGTTGCGGCGCACGCGCGCGCGAACGGCGTGCCGGAGGCGCTGGTACATCGCGTCATCGTGCGTGAAAGCCGCTATCAGCCGCATCTGATCGGCCATGGCGGCACGATCGGGCTGATGCAGATCAAGCTCGCGACCGCGCGCGGCGTCGGCTACACCGGGGATGCTGCCGGCCTGCGCGATCCCGAGACCAATCTCACCTATGCCGTGAAATATCTCGCCGGCGCTTATCGCGCCGCCAATGGCGATTACGGCCGAGCTATTCGTTATTATGCAGGCGGCTATTACTACGCCGCAAAGCAGCAGCGGATGCAGATGGCGCAGCAGGGCGATGCGTTCGGCAATGCCTGGCTCGAGCCGAACGGCAATCCGCAGCCCATCATGTCCGCCCCACACAAGCGTGTGGCACGAAACCTCGCCAACGCAAGGGCGCAGGCCCGGAAGTAGCTTTCGTGTCCCGGACGCGCTGCAGCGTGAAACGCTGCTGCGCAGGGCCGGGACCCAGCAGTTCCCTCCTTGTGGGGCCCGGCTCTGCGGCGCACCGCTGCCGCGTTGCGTCCGGGGCACGATTGGGGATACCACGTTGACACACAGCGTCACTGGCATACATTAGCGCCGTTCCGAGGGGTGCTCCGAGGAGGAGCTGAGATACCGCTAAATGGGTGGGAACACCCAGGACCGCGGTGACCCTTTGAACCTGATCCGGGTCATGCCGGCGAAGGGACAGGGATGTACCAGACGACCAAACGACCGGATTCACCGGTTTCCATTATCGGCGCAGGCATCGCGGGGGCCTGGCAGGCGCTGTTGTTCGCGCAGGCTGGCCACGCCGTCACTCTGCATGAGCGCAGTGACGCGGCCATGACGGACGCCACCAGCCACTGGGCCGGCGGCATGCTCGCGCCGTATTGCGAGGCCGAGGTGGCCGAGCCCATCATCAGCCGGCTTGGCCTGCGCTCCCTCGACATCTGGCGGCGCGAGCTGCCGGATACCCCGTTCAACGGCTCGCTGGTCGTGGCGCTCCCGCGCGAGCGCAACGACTTCGAGCGCTTTGCGAGGATGACTGAGGGCCATCAGCGGCTCGACGCCGCCGGCCTTGCCGCGCTCGAGCCGTCACTTGAGGGACGTTTCCGCGAGGCGCTGTTCTTCCCGACCGAGGGCCATGTCGAGCCGCGCCGCGTGCTGCCAAAGCTGCACGAGCGCATCCGCGCCGCCGGCGGCACCATCAAGTTTTCCAGCGACGTCAGCGCCGGGGATCTCGACGGCATCGTGATCGACTGCCGCGGGCTTGCCGCGCGAGAGGAACAATCGGAGTTGCGCGGCGTCAAGGGCGAGATGATCCTGATCGAGACCAGCGAGGTGCAGCTCGCCCGCCCGGTCCGGCTGATCCATCCACGCTGGCCGCTCTACGTGATCCCGCGCGAGGCCGGCCTGTTCATGCTCGGCGCGACCTCGATCGAGGCCGAGGACACCGGCGTCAGCGTCCGCTCGGCGCTGGAGCTGCTCGGCGCGGCCTATGCGGTGCATCCCGCTTTCGGCGAAGCCCGCATCGTCGAATTCGGCTCCGGTCTTCGTCCAGCCTTTCCAGACAATCTGCCGCGCATCGGCGTTCGCGGCGACAGGATCGCCGTCAACGGGCTTTACCGTCATGGCTTCCTGCTCGCGCCGGCACTCGCCGAGCTGACGCTCGCCTACATCGAGCGCGGCCAGATCGACAATGAGGTGATGCAATGCGCGTGATCGTCCAATGCGTTTGATCATCAACGGCGAGCAACGCGAGGTAAACTCAGTGAGCGTCGACGCGCTGCTCACCGAGCTCGACTACGAGGGCACGCATTTCGCGATAGCGCTCAATTACGACGTGGTACCGAAAAGCCGCTGGGCCGAGGCGAGCCTCAGGGACGGCGACGAGATCGAGATCATCACGCCGCGGCAGGGAGGGTGATGGGATGATGGCCAACTCACCCCACACTCCGCTGTCATCGCCCGGCTTGACCGGGCGATCCAGTACGCCGCGGCCTCTCGGTTCTAGCCGCGCCGCCTCTGGAATACTGGATCCCCGCCTTCGCGGGGATGACAGCTGCATGAGGGGAACGACCGACCGTCACATCAAAGCCCCGTGGTTATGGGTCCCTGCCTTCGCCAGGACGACAGCGTCAATTGAGGAGACACCTTCGACATGGTGACCTTCTACGGCAAATCCTTCGCCTCCCGCCTGCTGATCGGCAGCGCGCTCTATCCCTCGCCGGCGATCATGCAGGCGGCGATCCGCGCATCGGGCTCGAACATCGTCACCGTGTCGTTGCGCCGCGAGGCCGCGGGCGGCAAGACGGGCGATGCCTTCTGGAACCTGATCCGCGAGCTCGACGTCACGGTGCTGCCGAACACCGCCGGCTGCCGCAGCGTGCGCGAGGCAGTGACCACCGCAAAGCTCGCGCGTGAATTGTTCGGCACCAGCTGGATCAAGCTGGAGGTGATTGCCGACAACGACACGCTCCAGCCCGACGTCATCGGCCTGGTTGAAGCCGCCGCCATCCTGATCAAGGACGGCTTTGAAGTCTTCCCCTATTGCACCGAGGATCTCTCCGTCGCGAACCGGCTGGTCGACGCCGGCTGCAAGGTGGTGATGCCGTGGGCAGCGCCAATCGGCAGCGCCAAGGGCATCACCAACCGCGACGCGCTAAAACTGCTGCGCGAGCGGCTGCCCGACATCACGCTGGTCGTCGATGCCGGCATCGGCGCGCCGAGCCACGCGGCGCATGCGCTCGAACTCGGCTATGACGCCGTGCTGCTCAACACCGCGATCGCCAAAGCCGCCGATCCCGTGGCGATGGCGAACGGCTTCCGCCTCGGCGTCGAGGCCGGCCGCACCGCTTATGAAGCCGGGCTGATGGACGCCCGCGACTTCGCCTCCCCGTCAACCCCTGTCGTTGGGACCCCGTTCTGGCATGCCGTATCCTGATCGCAACGCGTATCCTGATCCCTTCTACGCCGTCGTCGACAGCCTCGCCTGGGTCGAGCGCCTGGCCAAGCTCGGCGTCGGCACGATCCAGCTCCGCGCCAAGAATCTCAACGACGCCGAAGCGCTCCAGATCGTCAGCGATGCGCTCGCGGTGACGAAAGACACGCCAGCCAGGCTCGTCGTGAACGATTATTGGCGCGCGGCGATCGTCGCGGGCGCAAAGCATCTGCATCTCGGCCAGGAGGACCTGGTCGACGCCGACCTCAAGGCCATCCGCGATGCCGGCCTGACGCTCGGCATCTCCACCCATGACGATGCGGAGCTTGCGACGGCGCTTGACGCGCAGCCCGACTATGTCGCGCTGGGCCCGATCTTCTTCACCACGCTGAAATCGATGCGCTTCGAACCGCAGGGCATTCCAAAGATCACCGAATGGAAGAAGCGCGTCGGCACCATCCCGCTGGTTGCGATCGGCGGCATCAAGTTCGAGCATGCCGCGGAGATCTTTGCAGCGGGCGCGGATTCCATTGCCGTCGTCAGCGATGTCACGCAAAACGCCGACCCCGATGCCCGGGTCAAACAATGGCTTGGGCTCAGTAGCAAGGAGGCTGCGTGATGCCCTCTTTCCGAGCCCTCGCACCCCACACTCCGCCGTCATCGCCCGACTTGATCGGGCGATCCAGTACGCCGCGGCCTCTCCGTATCCCATCGCCGCCTCTGGAATACTCGATCCCCGCTGGAGCCTGTCATCGGGCTCGCCGAAGGCGAGACCCGGTGGCGGGGATGACAGCGGTATTTGTCTCTCGCGCAGCGATGCCAACGAATCAGTAAGGAGGATCCCATGAACATCCGCTCCAACCCCGACAAGACCATCCCCGCCGTCACCACCGGCCCGCTGCCCTCCTCGCGAAAAATCTTCGCCTCCCCGGAAGCCGCGCCCGATCTGCGCGTGCCGCTCCGCGAGATCATCCTCTCGGAAGGCGCCGGCGAGCCGAACCTGCCGGTCTACGACACCTCCGGCCCCTACACCGATCCGAGCGTGACGATCGATGTCAACGCCGGCCTTGCCCGCAACCGCAAGGCCTGGGTGCTGGAGCGCGGCGGCGTCGAGGAATATGAGGGCCGCACGATCAAGCCGGAGGACAATGGCGGCGTCTCCACCGACAAGGCCGCGCGCGCCTTCTCCGCCTACCACAAGCCGCTGCGCGGCCTCGACGGCCACAAGATCACGCAGCTCGAATTCGCCCGCGCAGGCATCATCACCAAGGAGATGATCTACGTTGCCGCACGCGAAAACCTCGGCCGCAAGCAGCAGCTCGAGCGCGCCGAGCAAGCGCTGGCCGATGGCGAAAGCTTCGGCGCAGCGGTGCCGGCTTTCATCACGCCGGAGTTCGTTCGTTCAGAGATCGCGCGCGGCCGCGCCATCATCCCGAGCAACATCAATCACAGTGAGCTCGAGCCGATGATCATCGGCCGCAACTTCCTCACCAAGATCAACGCCAATATCGGCAACTCGGCCGTGACCTCGTCGGTCGAGGAGGAGGTCGAGAAGATGGTGTGGGCGATCCGCTGGGGCGCCGACACCGTGATGGACCTCTCGACGGGCCGCAACATTCACACCACGCGCGAATGGATCCTGCGCAACTCGCCGGTGCCGATCGGCACTGTGCCGATCTACCAGGCGCTGGAGAAGTGCAACGGCGATCCGGTGCAGCTCACCTGGGAGCTCTACAAGGACACGCTGATCGAGCAGTGCGAGCAAGGCGTCGACTACTTCACGATCCACGCCGGCGTGCGCCTGCAATACATCCACCTCACCGCCAACCGCGTCACCGGCATCGTGTCGCGCGGCGGCTCGATCATGGCGAAGTGGTGCCTGGCGCATCACAAGGAGAGTTTTCTTTACACCCACTTCGACGAAATTTGCGACTTGATGCGCAAATATGATGTCTCCTTCTCGTTGGGCGATGGATTGCGTCCGGGCTCGATCGCCGACGCGAACGACCGCGCGCAATTTGCCGAACTGGAAACGCTCGGCGAACTGACAAAAATCGCGTGGGACAAGGGCTGCCAGGTCATGATCGAAGGCCCCGGCCACGTGCCGATGCACAAGATCAAGATCAACATGGACAAGCAGCTCAAGGAGTGCGGCGAGGCGCCGTTCTACACGCTTGGACCGCTGACCACCGACATCGCGCCGGGCTATGACCACATCACGTCAGGCATCGGTGCCGCCATGATCGGCTGGTTCGGCTGCGCCATGCTCTGCTACGTCACGCCGAAGGAGCATCTCGGCCTGCCCGACCGCAACGACGTCAAGACCGGCGTCATCACCTACAAGATCGCCGCGCACGCCTCTGATCTCGCCAAGGGCCACCCGGCCGCCCAGCTTCGCGACGACGCGCTCTCGCGCGCCCGTTTCGAATTCCGCTGGACCGATCAGTTCAACCTCGGCCTCGACCCCGACACCGCAAAAAGCTTCCACGACGAGACCCTGCCGAAGGAAGCCCACAAGGTCGCGCACTTCTGCTCGATGTGCGGCCCAAAGTTCTGCTCGATGAAGATCACGCAGGACGTGCGGGATTACGCGGCGACGTTGAACGATCCGAACAGCGTGGGGATGTCCGTGGCCGGTACCATCGAAGACGGCATGGCCAAGATGAGCGAGAAGTTCAAGGAGATGGGGAGCAACGTGTATCTGGATGCGGAGAAGGTGAAGGAGAGTAACCGGGCGTTGTGATGCGCTCCACTCCCTATCCGGGCTTGCCCCGGGCAACCTTCGACAGTGAAGAAGCCGGGCGAAAGCCCGGCTTTCTATTTGACGCCCGCAGAGAAGCACCCAAGCGACAGCGAGCGCAGCCTCAGCTCAAGGAAGCCAATTCACGCGCGAGATTGTCGCGGGCGCGGCGATCATATATCGCGGCGAAGCCTGCATCGGGATAGATAACGGGGCGGGCGGCGAACTGGCTAAGCACCCTGGCGCGGCCGGCGCGATAGTCGGGATCGCTGACATGGATGAACTCCTGCCGGATGGCGGCGGCATAGGCGTCGTAGCGCGCAGGTTCTGCACCGAGGATGCTGAGGTCGATCGAGATCAGGATCGCTCCAAGGCGATCATCCGCCTCGACCTCGTGCGTTTTCGTCAGGCGGATCAAGCGGCCGACCTCGTGGCTGATATCGGCGCCGACGTGCCCTTCGGCCAGTTGCGCGCTGAGCTCTTCGTTATCCGACCGGGTCGGATCGTAGACAACGTCGTGCCACCAGATCGCTTCGGACAAAATCTCGCGCTCGGCCGCAGACAGACCGTCCACCCCTGCGAGCGCTGCAAGACAGTCCTCGATATGCGCGAGGTTATGATAGTGGCGGCCAGGTGCCGCATAGGCGGCCACCAATTCTTCGCGGATCATCGCAAGCTCTTATTCGTCGAACAGTTCGTTGAACAGCGCTTTCGCCCGTTCGCGTCCCTCGTCCGTGAACACGACAGACTTTACCTTGCCGACGGGGTCGAGGATCATCCCCCTGTCATGCAGGCGGCCGAGCACGTCCCAATCCATGCCCTTCCATGCACGATAGTCATCGTGCAGAGTCAAATAAAGCAACGCCAACGCCGCGCCGTCGATCTTGTCGTTATTGATGGCCATCTTGAACCTCTCACGGAGCGATGCTGATGTGATTCTATTCGGCAAAATGCAATGCGCAATGGCCCCTGCACCGCGCCATATGCGGTGCAATTGAACCAACTCATTGACCCGACTGAGATGCCCGACAGCAACTCCGACCGCCTCCCCGATCAGTTCCGCCCCAACCTCCGCCTCGTCTTCGTCGGCACCGCCGCCAGCACGCGCTCAGCCAGCCTCGGGCACTATTACGCCCATCCCGGCAACCGCTTCTGGCGCACCCTCCACGAGACCGGCATTACACCACGGCTCTATCAACCCAGCGAGTTCGCCGCACTGCTCGCGCTCGGGATCGGCTTCACCGATCTCTCCAAGTCGGGTGCGGGAATGGATCACCAGATCCCGGCAGCCTCGATCGACGTGGCGGGGTTTCGGATCAAGATGGAGCGGTATCGTCCGAAGACGATTGCCTTCACCAGCAAGAAGGCTGCGAGCTTGTTCTACGGAAAGCCGTCCGCAATGATTTCGCTGGGAGGCAGCAGGCTGCCGGGCAATTTCCCGACGTGTTCGTGCTCGCCTCTCCGTCCGGCGCTGCGTCCGGTAGTTGGACGTTGCAGCCCTGGCGCGAGCTTGCGGCGTGGGTCGCTGCGCTCCACGCTCCGACCTCATCCTGAGGAGACCGCGAAGCGGTCGTCTCGAAGGATGGCCACGGGCGATAGCGTGGCCTTCATGGTTCGAGACGGCGCTACGCGCCTCCTCACCATGAGGTTCTGAAACCATGACGGACCCCCACGCCGGACGCCCCCCATTGCTTCCGCCGCAAAGCCCTTGCATGCTGCTTCCGTAGAACAATGGGGAGCGCCACCCATGCTGACCCTCTATTCCTACCCCGAACTGTTCGGTGTCGCCGACAACAACGGCTACGGCCTCAAGGTCTACGCCTTCCTGAAGCTAGCCGGCGTGCCGTTCGTGCACGAGCACGTATTCGATGCGTCCGCCGCGCCACGCGGGCAGTTGCCCTATGTCGTCGATGACGGCGAGACGATCGGCGACAGCGAGACCATCATCTCGCACGCAATCGGGAAATATCGCCTGACCATCGACGCCGGCCTGTCACCGGAGCAGCGCCGGACCAATCTCCTCGTCACGCGCATGTTGGATGATCTCTACTGGGTGATGTCCTATTCGCGCTGGAAGGACGAGCGCTACGTCCAGGCGTTTTGCGATGCATTCATGGTGCAGCATCCGAAAGTGAATGCCGAGGGGCTGGAGAAGGCGAAGGCCTACAACGCGCAGCGCTATTATTATCAGGGGATCGGCCGCTACACGCCGGAGCAGGCCTATGCGCGCGGGCTCGCGGATCTTGAGGTGTTGGCCGAGATCGTGCCAGCGCAGGGTTTCGTGCACGGGGCGGCGCCGACCAGCGTCGATGCCGGCATCTATGGCTTTCTCGCCAACATCCACTTCTTCCCGATCCCGACGCCGCTGAAGGCCTTCGTCGATGCGCACGAGAATCTCGTCACGCATTGCGAGCGGATTCATGCGGCGGTCAGTTCGTAGGCGGGCAAAGCGACTTGTCCGCCGTAGCTCGAAGAGCGAAGGCGGAAGCGTGCCCACCACTTCTGCCTCGGTCAAGGAAAGATGGTGGGCACGGCGCTTCGCGCCTTTGCCCGCCCTACAACCCAGCCCCCTACCGCATCGTGATCGCAAGACCGCTGAGGTCCGCGTTCGCCATCAGGCCGACTTGCGTGCCGGAGAGCTCAAGCACCGCGCCCTTCTGGTTGGTGAGCACGATGGCCCTAGCGCCGGCACCCACCGCAAGGCCGGCACCGGCGGCGCCGTAGACGCCGGCGACATCCGAGGGACGGAAGATGTTGGAGACGCGGCCGCGCAGCACGGTCCTGGAGCCGCCGAACACAAGGCCGTAGTCGAGGCCGCCGGTCGAGAGCGGATAGGAGCGGCCGCGGAAGTTCAGGACGCCCGACCCGCCCGAGCCGCCGATGATCCAGCCCGCCTTGTAGATCGTCAGCGTCACGAAGCCGCTGTCGGCCTGCGCGGCGGTGGAGAGGCCCGCGAAAGCGGCGATGGCGACCAGCGCGGCGCGGAGGGTGGATGAGAACTTCATGAGCGGCTCCGAAAAATGTTTGGCAACGGAAAGCGAATCAGGACGCGCGAATTTACCCGATCGATCGCGGCGGCAAAATGTTCGGCAGGCGACAGCAGGAGGCACCGCGCGCACGCCCCTCCCCGCTTGCTCCACATGCTCCCTCTCCAGTTCGGGGCTCCGCAGGCGGCGCGATCGCATATGAGCCTCAACTTGAGCTCGTTATGCCCGGGCTTGTCCCGGGCATCCACATTCTTCGTGCAGTAGGCGATGCGTGGATGGGCGGGGCAAGCCCGGCCATGACGTTGTGGAAGCTTCAGTGCAAGCTCACGTGTCTTGCACGCGGCACCCTGCCCGCGGGTGGGTACAGCATGGAATTGTGCTGGTGATTTGCCCGACGTGTCAACCGTCTTTTCGGCCTTCCCGAATATCATCTTTCCGCCGATTTCTACTTTGCATGGGGTTGTTTTCGACATTTTTGTCGGCGGGGGCCGAGGCGGCCTTCCGACCATGGAGGGATGTCATTGCAAGTCGCTCACATGCAGTTAGGCTGCACCATCCATTATTCGGGCTCGGAGGTCCCCATGCCGATCCAGCATTTCGCACCGCCGCCGCACGTCAAGGCGCCGCCGCTGTCCTTTGCCACCCGCGTCGGCGATCTGCTGTTCATCTCGGGCATTCCCGGCTTCGATGCCCACGGCGCGCTGCCTGAAGGCTTCGAGGCGCAGTTCGCCAACGTCGTCATCAACATCAAGCGGGTGCTGACGGAGGCCGGCAGCTCGACGCACGATCTCGCCAAGGTCAACGTGCTGCTGACCCGCGCCTCCGATGTCGCAGCGATGAACGCGCTCTATGCCGGCGCGCTCGGACCGCCGCCCTATCCGGCGCGCACCACGTGCGTGGTGCACGCGCTCCCTGATCCGAGGATGCTGATCGAGATCGAGGCGGTGGCGTCGCTGGCGAAGTGAGCGGCGGATGCCGGTCGCAAGCAGCAGCGCACCAGCGCCTCCACATCGTCATTGCGAGGAGCACTTCGCGGAGCCTGTCATCGGGCCGCGCTTTGCGCGGACCCGGTGGCTCGCAATGACGGGATTGTTGCAACGATATGTTTCCACGGCATGACCTGAGATCCCGGCACGATCTCTGGTCCTCACTCTTCGCAACTGACATATGCGTGAATCACGGCGGCATCGGCTTGCAACGGGCCTGCTTTTGCCGCACGAGTTTCGCGGACTTCACGCATCAGCAAGGGGATATTTCAATGCGTCGCGTTCTTAGTGTTTGTGCCGTCGCTGGCATCGCCTCATCGGTCTTTGCCGTGCCGGCGTCGGCAAAGGTCGGTTATTACGTGATCCGCTGGGACAACACCGGCATCTGCCAGATCTGGAACGAGGACCTGCGTTACAAGCCGACGGAGTGGCCATCGACCTACAAGGTGGTCAGCAAGTCGTTCCCGACGTTCACCGCCGCCAATGACGTGCAGCTGAAGCTGCGGGGCGAGCGCCGCTGCACGCTGTAAGCGGAAAGCAAAGAGCAACGATTTTGCGAGGCGGATGCGCGGACAGCGTCATCCGCCTTTTCGTTGGCGGCCTCGATGCCCCTCGTTTCAAGCCGAATTCCTGCGATTTCCACCGCCCCTGCTTTGAACCTGTTGCGCCCAGGGAACTACTCAACTGGTGTCCGGGCCGCATTCTCCAAACGGCTCGCGCCACGCCTCCCCAGACATTGTCGGGAGGAGCATCACATCGTTCATTTGAGGAGCTATCATGCGTCGTTTTTCCATGCTGTGTGCCGCTGTCGGCGTTGCTGCTGCCTTCGTTGCCACCAGCCCTGCTGAAGCCGCCGGCTATCACCTGATCCGCTGGCAGAACACCGGCATTTGCCAGATCTGGGACGAGAGCCTTCCGACCACGCCGTGGCCGTCCGACTATCACCGCGTCAGCGGCTCCGTTCCGACCTTCGTCGACGCGCTCGCCCTGAAGGAGCATGCGCTGAAGAAGGGTCACTGCACCCTCTAAAAGCCATCGTCGATCGGCGAACCCTTAGTAGCGGGCAAGGGCGCAAGCCGCGTCCTTGCCCTCTGCATTTTGACAAGGCAGACAGTTTGATGCGCGCGACAATGACGAAGGCCGCGGTTCTCGGCCTTTCGCTCGTGGGGTTGACGATGCCGGCGCAAGCGCAGGCCCCGCAATCCTTCCGCGTGATCTCGCCGATCTTCAGCCAGCTCGTCAGCTTTGCGATGCCGTCGAATTTTGCCGCGGTGTTCGAGAACACCAGGGGCGGCCACTACATCCGCGAGGCCGTGCTCAAGGGCGAGAGCGCGCAGGCCTGGACGCAGATGATCACGGTCGCCGGCGAGAAAGGCGTCGCAGGCAATCCGTCGCTCACGCCGGAGAAATTCGCCGGCAACATCGCCGGCGGCTTCAAATCAGCCTGCCCCGAGAGTTTTGCCGCGAAGGCGCTCGGCACCACCAGGTTCGGCGACTCCGATGCCTTCATCGCCGTGATCGGCTGCGGCAGCGTCGACACCGGCCCTGAGCGCCACAGCGAAACCGCGCTGCTGATCGCGCTGAAGGGCGACGCCGATTACTACACGATCCAATGGGCCGAGCGGGGACCCGCCGCCGGCAAGCCGCCGCTCGATGACGAGAAATGGCCCGCGCGCCTGCGCCAGCTGCGCCCGATCGACCTCTGCCCGATCGTCGCGGGCGAGAAGGCGCCCTATCCGAGCTGCGTGAACAGAAGCTGACGCCTCACGCGTCCTTGTTTGCGCCGGGATGGATCAAAACGTCCCGCGCGGCGGCGAGGTCGAGGAAGGCCTGCTCGCTGCCGCCGCGGTCGGGATGCATAGTCTTGGCGAGACGGCGATAGGCCTGGTGGATGTCGTCGCAGGTGAGCTGCACCGCAAGCGGCAGGCCTAGCGTGCGGCGCGCGCGTTCCTCGTTAGTCAGCTTCTTTGGCATTGCACTGCGGCGGCCGAAGCGCGGCGCGGTCAGGCCGTGGATGACCTCGAGCACGACACTGAGGCGGCGCTGCGCCGCCACCGTGATGTCGTGGGCCTGCCCGTCATGGGCGGCCTGGCGCAGGATCGGGATCGCCTGCTCGGCGGCCTGGCGCAGCGTCGTGTCGGTGCTCGCACGCGCGATCTCGGCCGCAAGCCGGCCCGCCTCGTCCCAGTCGAGGGTGTGGGCGGTCCGCAAGCGTTCGAGGGCCAGCTTCCAGGATTCAATCCGGTCCATCATGCGCGCAACACTTAGCAACGAAAGCGAGTATGCCAAGCGCGGCGTTTCCGACGTCTTAATTTCGGGTTAGCCTTTCGCGAAACTTCGACACGAATCCGGCGCGAATTTCTGCCTGCACCGGCTCCTCAATGAGGCCTGACCGTCGTGTCGCGGCCACGCTTGCCGAATTTTGGTGCGGTCGCGACGTGCAGGGCGTCCTGAACCATGCCGATCCGCTGCCGGGCGATCTCCCGGACGCTGCGCGGCGCCGACTTGGCCGCGGCGTGGCGCAGGCTCGCCAGCACCTGGGTTGCCGCCTGCCGCAGCGTCTCATCGCGGCTCGCGCCTGCGATTTCCGCGACGATCTCGGCCGTCTTGCCGTAATCGGGCTCGGGCGCCGACATGCAGCGCTCGATCGCGAGCTTCCAATGTCTGATATGCGGGTCCATGCGCTTCGTCCAAATTGCGCGGCATCCAAAACGGGATGACAGCAACGCGCAGAAGTGGCTTGGCGTTTCGATTGGTTCGGCTTTGAATCAGCTTGTCGTCAACGCCAGAAAAAAGAGTCGAGGAAGCTGCGTCACCGGCTCGATCATGATGCTGGACGGCGGCTGCAGGACGTTGTGATCGGGCACAGCGTTCTTGCCCGGTGTCACCCCCGCGAGGGACCGGGGATCCTGTATTCCAGAGGCAGCGACGACTTATTCACATCACTACGCAGCTTGTGCCAATGGCGGCCGCTTTGCGGTTATCCCAAGGTCATCTGGTGCATTCCGTCGTTGTTAACCATCCGTTAACCAAACCCGCCCACCGTAGAATTACGGCTTGGGGTCGTTTGTTCTCGATCCGCTTCCATAGACGGAAGCGGGCGTTGGTCGGGAGGTGCGTTAATGACCATTGTTCACTCTGCTGCGTCCGCGTCGCCTACGCAGCTTCTTACCCCCAATGAAATCGTTCCACTTCTGATCGGCGCGACTGTCGGCGAGATCGAGCGCGAGCTCGTGCTCCAGACGCTCGCCCGCTGCGACGGCAACCGCACGCGCGCCGCGCGCGTGCTCGGCCTTTCCGTTCGCACACTTCGCAACAAAATCCGGATCTACGCGGCCGAAGGCATCGACGTGCCCGCCTATCACGATTAGGACGCGGCGCGGCGGCGCCACCATCCCCTGAGCGTCACGCCAAGCGCGATCGAGAACGACAGCGCCGCGACGATAGCCGCGGTCAGCTCGACCGCGCGCAGCAGGAAGGCGGTCATGACCATCCATGACGGCTGCGGCTCTTCGGCAAAGGCGATCGGGACGATGTCCGGCACGAGGACGTGCTCGAGCCCGGCGGCGATCGCGAAAACCAGCATGAACAGCAAGAGGATCTTCCATGCCGCGGTCATCGACGGCTCTGCTTGGGGGGTAATCTCGCGCACAAGCGATCCAATGCCATGGCTTGCCGCGCCGCCGATTGATGTTGATCAAGCACGGCAACCCGGCCCGCACAATTGCTGCTGTCGTGAAACGCCGCTAATTAACGGGCTTCTCGATCAGGAGTAGCGGCGTGGCAGACGATCAGGGGCGGCAAGGGCGACAGGGACTTCAGGGTCCGCGTGGACGGCAGGGCGAGCCGGGACGGGCGGGCCCGCAGGGACATCCCGGACGGCGCGGCCCGGACGGTCAGCGCGGCAAGCCGGGGCCGCAGGGCAAGCCCGGACCGGTCGGAAAGGCCGGACCGCAGGGCAAGCCGGGTGCGCAAGGCAAGCCAGGCGAAGCCGGTTCGCGAGGCCCCGTCGGCGCGCAAGGAGCAGCCGGACCGCAGGGACCGGCCGGCCCGCAAGGCCCGCGCGGCGAACCCGGTCCGCCCGGTCAGTTGCCCTCGATTGAGCAAGTGCTGCCATGGCTGGAGCAGCTCTTTGATGCCTGGGACGAGCGGCGGCGCCAGCGCGAGCGCGAAGCCGCCGAGCGCGAGGCGCTGGAAGCCGCCGTCCAGGACGATGGCAATGCCGATATCTTCGTTGACGACGCGAGCGAGGAGACGGACGAGGACGGCCACAGGAAAAAGAAGAAAAAGAAGAAGCACGGCAACAAGGACAAATAGGCGCGGCCCGCGCCTACAGCGCGGAACGATCATCCTTGTGCGGCAGCATACCCATGCGCTCGAACTGCCAGCGCATGGCGCGGTACCAGACGTAGCCGACCGCCGCGCCACAGACCGCCAGGATGACGAGGTTGGCACTGCTATAGGAACCGCTCCACCACATCATCCAGGCGGTCCACAGCACCGTGAAGATGACGGCACCGGCTTTCAAAGAGATCAGGGGGCGGCTCATGGTCGTGCTCCGGGTTCGCTCGAAAAAACCCCGGCGATCATCATCGCAACCCGCGTCACAAGGGACCGTGAGCCAGATCACGCAAAGCCCTTAGCCAAAGCGCAGCCGCGAGCGCTCCTTCGCCTTCTCGGCCTCCGCCGAACGATCCCGCGCCGGCGCATGCGTATGCAGCGATGTCAGGAGCCGCCGCGCGGCCTCGGACACCTCCGTCACCGCGCGATCGAACGCCGCCTCATTGGCCTGCGACGGCTTGTTGAAGCCGGACAGTTTTCGCACGAATTGCAGCGCGCTGGCCTGGATCTCGTCCTCTGTCGCCGGCGGCTCGAAATTGAACAGCGTCTTGATGTTGCGGCACATAAGTTCCTCCTGAAAGGCGCTCCTGTTCGAGGACGATCGGCGGCAGCCCAATGCTACATGCCGGGTCCGCCGATGTCATCGGCAGGTCAGAACGGAACGGGGACGCCAAGCCGCTCGAAGAAGGCGCGCCCCTTCGGCGTGAGACGAAGCGCGCGTGGAATGCGATGCGGCGCGAGCGCGTGCGTTTCGACCAGCCGCTTCAGCAGCGCGTTGGCAAACGGGCCCGCCAAATGTGGAACACGCTCGGTCCAATCGTTGCAGAGGCGCATGTGAGGATCCCGGCCCGGCTTGAAGTCGATCTTCTCGGTGCGACACCAGGCCAAGCCCTGCCCAGTGAGAGAGCCGTCCCGGCCGCGCAGCGTGATCAGTTCGCGACACACCAAACCGTCCAGCAGCGCCACGCCGAGCTGGCCGGCGAGATGGCAATAACAGGTCCGCGACTGCCGGAACGGCGTCGGCACGCGTCGCGTTCGCTCGACATGATCAGCCCTGGCAGCAAGATTGACGAGGTTCTCGATCAGGCCCGCGACCTCATCGTCGGCGATCCGATAGTACCGGAAACGGCCCTGCTGCCACACCGTGAGCAGGCGCGCGTCCGTCAGCTTCTGCAAATGCGCGCTGGCACTCTGTGGCGACACGCCGGCAAGCGATGCCAGCTCGCCGGCAGGCAAAGCCTTGCCGCCGAATAGCGCACTTACCATGGCCTCGCGCGCCGGATCGCTCAAAGCCTCGGTGAGCCGCGAAAATCCCGATTGCACCGACCGTCGTGCCACCGCCATCAAAAACTCCCGCCCCTGATCTGGGCACGCTCCCACGTCATCGCAATCATCCAAAGCGCGGTCATTTCAGAATTCCGTGAAACTTTGGCGGCGCAGCTCTGCGATCCCTGGGAAATATCCCTGAATCGCGAGGATTGCACCGTGATCAACGAAGCACACAAAGGCGACGCCGAACGCATCTGCAGGCTGTGGGACGAAGCCCTCGGCAACAAGGACCTCGAGGCAGCGCTCGCACTCTATGCAGATGATGCATCCATCGAAAGCCCGCTGGTCCAACGCCTCCTGAAGACTCCAAGTGGAATCGTCAAAGGCAAGGACAATTTGCGCAGCTTCATTGCGCGCGTCTTCCAGACCAATCCGCCTCAGCGCAAGCGCTTCAAGCAGGGCTTCTTCACGGACGGCCGCATCGTCACCTGGGAATATCCACGCGTCTCTCCCGACGGCGACCAGATGGAGCTGGTCGAGATCATGGAGATCGATAAGGGCCTGATCCAGCACCACAGGGTTTATTGGGGCTGGTACGCGCTCGGCTTTCTCAAGCACGAATGAGCTGATGGGCCCGTTGGCCGGCCGCCGAAATATTCCGCTTGCGCGATGCACCATTGCAAAAATGTTCTGGCGGACGGCGGAGTATCCGCTCTCGATCCTCGAGGTGACGCTGATAAGATCGCCCGCGAAGCGGCCCGGATGAAAGCGGCCGCAGCGGGGAGAAACACATGAAGATTTCGGGCGCGATGCTTGCCGCCGTTTTGCTATCCATCTCGATACCGGCGATGGCGGCTGATTATCCAGCTCCGAAACAAGGCGAGTGGATCGCCAGGGACTTCAAGTTCCACACCGGCGAGACCATGGCGGAGCTGAAGCTGCACTACACCACGATCGGCGAGCCGACCGGTCAGCCGGTGCTGGTGCTGCACGGCACTGGCCAATCCGCCGCGGGCATGCTGACGCCGGCTTTCGCGGGCGAATTGTTCGGCACCGGACAGCCGCTCGATGCGTCCAAATACTACATCATCATTCCCGATGCGGTCGGCCACGGCAAATCGTCAAAACCGTCAGACGGAATGAAGACGAGCTTTCCGAAGTACGATTACGACGACATGGTCGAGGCGCAGTACCGACTCGTGACGGAGGGGCTCGGCGTCAAGCACTTGCGCCTCGTGATGGGCAACTCCATGGGCGGCATGCAGACCTGGCTGTGGGGCGAGAAATATCCGCAAAGCATGGATGCGCTGGCGCCGATGGCCTCGCAGCCGACCGAGATGGCCTCGCGCAACTGGATGATGCGGCGGATCATGCTCGACACCATCCGCAGCGATCCCGACTACAATGGCGGCAACTACACGAGCCAACCGCGCATGATGAAATACGCCATCGTCGCCTATGGCATCGCCAGCATCGGCGGGACGCTCGCCTATCAGGCGCAGGCGCCGACGGCGGCCAAGGCCGACAAGATGGTCGACGAACGACTCGCTGCACCAATCACCGCGGATGCCAATGACTTCGTCTATCAGTGGGAGTCCTCGCACGACTACAATGCCTCAGAGCGGCTGGAGCGCATCGAAGCACCGCTGCTGTTGATCAACGCTGCCGACGACGAGCGCAATCCGCCGGAGACGGGCGTTACGGAAGCGGCGATGAAGCGGGTCAAGAACGGCCGCCTGTATCTGATCCCCGCGAGCACGGAGACGCGCGGCCACGGCACCACCGGCAACGCAAAATTCTACACTGAGCAGCTCCGGCAATTGCTGCAGACGGCACCGCAGCGGACGATGTGACACCAGCAACAGGATCCGATGTCGACCGCTCGCTTTCGCCGGACTGCGCTCGCGTTGCCCGGCGCCGTCGAGGGTGAGCATCACGGACATGCCGATTTTCGCGTCGGCAAGCGCGTCTTCGCAACGCTCGGCTATCCCGATGACGAATGGGGCATGGTCAAGCTCACCCCGGAGCAGCAGACGATGCTGGTCGCCGCCGAACCGGAGATGTTTCGTCCGGTGCCCGGCGCGTGGGGCAAGACGGGCAGCACCAATGTGAGGCTGGCGAAAGCTGATCAGGTGACGTTGCGAAGCGCACTCACGATGGCCTGGCGCAACGTCGCGCCCAAATCGCTACTCGCACTGCATGACAAGGCGAGGCACTGATTTCGCGGGCCAAAGCCGGATTTCGTTGGCTGCGAGCGGCCCTATCAGGTAGTTTGACGCGCCAGCTCAAGCGGAGGCCCGCCGTTGACCGATCTTTGCGCTGAAGACCTCCACCATCTATGCGAAGCCGAGCCCGCGCGTGATCGCGAAAGCGCGGCCCGCGATCGACGTGCATGCCAGGAAGTTCATCGAGATGTCGCCGTTCTGCGTGCTGGCGACGTCGGGCACTGATGGCAGCGTCGATGCCTCGCCGCGCGGTGGTGGTGCCGGCTTCGTCCACGTCGCCGGCCCCAATGAGTTGCTGATGCCTGATCGCTCCGGCAACAACCGGATCGACAGTTTAAGGAACGTCGTCGAAGGCTCGGGCTTCGTGCATCTGTTGTTCTTCGTGCCAGGTATCGACGAGACGCTGCGCGTCGGCGGTCGCGGCACGCTGTCCGCCGCTCCGGAGCTGCTCGCCTCGATGGTCGAGTTCGGCAAGCCGCCGCGCGCGGTGCTGAGCGTCGCGGTGAGCGAGGTCTATTTCCACTGCGGCAAAGCCTTGATGCGCTCAAAGCTGTGGTCGCCGGAGGCGAAGGTTGAGCGCGCGGTGATGCCGAGCATCGTCCAGGTCATTCACGACCAGACGGGCTTGGGCGAACCGGAGAGCCAGGACGTGGTGGAAGCGCGCTACAAGACGCAGTTGTAGGCCGGCGCAACGAGCACAGTGTCGTCCCGGACAAGCGAAGCGCAGATCCGGGACCCCCGCGCGTTTCGCTCGTCGTGATAGCCGCAGGGAGTAGTTTGGCGAAGACTCGTGGTTACCGGCTCTGCACCACAACTTCTCCCTGGGGTGATGGGTCCCGGCTTTCGCCGGGACGACATGGGGAGTTTGCGGCTAGCGTCGGAGCTTAATGCCCCTCGCCCTCGAGTCCGCCGACGTGCTTCTGGGTGTAGAGCTCGAGACCAATGCGGCCGATCAGGTCGAGCTGGGTCTCGAGGAAATCGATGTGATGCTCCTCGTCGCTCATCAGCTTCTCGAACAGGTCGCGCGTGACGTAGTCCTTCACGCTGTGACAGTAGGTGGCCGCTTCCTGGTAGAGCGCACGCGCGCTGATCTCGGCAGCGAGATCGCAATCGATGATCTCCTTGACGTTCTGGCCGATGCGCAGGGGATCGAGCACCTGCATGTTCGGGAAGCCGTCGAAGAACAGGATGCGCTCGGTGAGCTTGTCGGCGTGCTCCATCTCCTCGATGGATTCCTTGCGCCAGACCTTGGCCATGTCGCGCAAGCCCCAATTGTCGAGGAAGCGGTAGTGCAACCAGTATTGATTGATCGCGGTGAGCTCGTGACGCAGTGCCTTGTTGAGATATTCGATAACTTTCGCGTCGCCCTGCATGATTCACTCCAGCTCTTGCGGCCTCATCGGTAATAAACCGAATTTAGAACGCTTCTAAAACAAGTTTGGAACGGGAGCAACCCATCGCAGGGTCGCACCCGGGGATAAGCTCAGCCGATTGAAGAAAGAGAAGTCAGCAGGCCGCGAGTGCGAACGAGGCGGGCTCGACGATCTCGTCGTTGGCAGCGACCTGGTGGCTGTGCGGGCAACCGGCACAGCAGGACGTGGCGCACGGGCCGAGAGCTTCATCGATGATGGTCTTGATGGTCCGCGCGCAGCGTCCGCATTCGGCGCTACAACCGAGGCAGCCATAGACCTGCTTGGCATGTCGCACGGCGTCGTCGGAATCGGCGACGGCGGCGCGGATGTCGTCATCGCTCAGCACGTTACAGGAACAGACGATCATGGAAAGCGGCAGGCCCTTCGGTGATGCACCATCATCGATATTTAAAGGCTCGGCCGGATGCAAAAGGAAAAACCGGTATTTGAAGCTATTCCAAACTGAGCCGCGATTCAGCCTAGAACGGGTCTAAAAAGACAACTTGCGCTGGATCAAGGTTGCAACCGAATTGGGGCCTAATCGCCGCCGCCACCACCGCTGTCCCCGCCACCGCCGCAATCACCGCCACCGCCGCCGCTGCTGTCACTACTGATGCTGTCACTGGAACTGCAAGAGCCGCTGCCGATCGGATTGCCGGAACTATCGACCGACGACGATGAATTGTCGCTGAAAAACCAGCTCCCCAGCGCAAAGCCGTCAGTGTTTCCAGAATAGCTGTCGCCGCCATTGGCACCGGCAGCCGCGCGCGAGCGCCGCCGGCTGCGGTCCTGCACATGAGTCATCAGGACGAAGCAGATGACCGAGGTGGCCCCGATGGCGATCAGGGCGCTCATCATCAAACTGTTCATGGCTCTTTCTCGGGTTTCGTGCCTCGCGGGAGCCGCCTCCCGCACGCATTCGTCGCCCCCGGCAGACCTTCCGTTCATTGATCATTCAAGCAGAATATGGAACCTTGGGTGGGGAACCACGTCCGCGCTCGCTGTGAAAGGTGAAATCCATGAAGAAATCGCTCCTGGCACTCGCTGCCGCCGCCACCCTGGCCGCATCGGCGCTTGCGCCTGCGCCGGCCCATGCGCAGCGTGGTGTCGCCGCGGGCGTGGCCGCCGGCATCGTAGGCGGCGCTATCGTCGGGGGCGCGCTGGCATCCCCGTATTACGGACCCGGTCCCGGTTACTATTATGGTCCCGGCGATCCGCCTCCGCCCCGTTACTACGGCCCGGGCTATGCCGCCGACGACTATTACGGCGGCTGCGTCTGGCAGCGTCAGCGCTTCTGGGACGGTTATGCCTGGCGTGTGCGTCGCGTGCGCGTCTGCGGCTGAGGGCTTTCCCACAGATTTGTGCCGGAACGGCCGGTTTTTTACGGGACCTCCGTTCAGCCAAAAGCCCGAAAAAGACCGCTTTTTCTCGTCACAGCTCCGCGAGTGTTTACGGTGGATTGACCATTTGCGCGCTTCCTAGCAGGACGGCTAATTCCATCAGAGTGTGCGTGAGCCTTTGAAACCCGGCGCTCTTTCGAGCGCCTTCTCCCAGGAGAGCCCTAAGCATGAAGAAGACTTTAGTTGCCGCCCTCACGGTTGCGACGATCGCCGGTACGCTGGCGACCGCCACTCCGCCCGCTCAGGCCCATGACGGCGTCGGCGCCGGCATCGCAGCCGGCCTGATCGGCGGAGCCATCGTCGGCGGCGCCATCGCGTCGAGCCGCCCGGCCTATGGTGGACCGGTCTACGTGGCCGAGCCCCCGCCGCCTGCGCCCTGCTACTGGCAGCGCCAGCGTTACTGGGACGGTTACGGCTGGGTCGTTCGCCCGGTCCGCGTCTGCTACTGAGTTGATCGACGGGCGCACCTCGCGCCGCGATCGAAGCCCGGCCGAGATCATCGGCCGGGCTTTTTTCTTTCGTGCTCGCTAACGCGCCGCCTGGATCGAGCGCAGCACCTCTTCGCTCGGCCAGCAATCGACCTTCAGTCCCGCCGACTTCTGATAGGCGCCGAGCGCCGCGCGCGTCAGCATGCCGGCCTTGCCGTCGAGCTTGTCCTTGTAGAGCCCGATCCGCGTCAGCCCGCGCTGCATCGCCTCGACGTCCTTCGTTCGTAGTTGCTTCGAGGCTGACCAGGGTGTCGCGAACGACAGCGGGCTCGTCATGCGATCGCTGAGATGGCCGACGAACAGCACGTAGAGATCGGAGAAATTATATTCCTTGATGACGAAGTAGTTTTTCGTCGTCAGGAACGAGGGGCCATAAATGCCTTCGGGCTGGAGCAGCGATGCCGGCTGCGCGAGTTCAGCCGCATTCAACTTTTGCCCGCGCACCGGCACAAAGCCCTCGCGCAGCCACTGGCTGATCGGCTTCGTCACCTCCGGCACGCCGCTCGTGCAATCGACCTTGGCTGGCGCCTGCACCTCATAGGCCCAGCGTACGCCGCTCTGCCAGCCCTTGTTGACGAGCTGCTGCGCGGCGGAGGCCAGTGCGTCCGGCACCGAATGCCAGATGTCGATGCGGCCGTCGCCGTCGAAATCGACGCCGTGCTTGTAGTATTCGGATGGCAGGAACTGCGTGAGGCCGGTGGCGCCCGCCCAGGACGCGCGCATGTCCTTGCGCGCCACCACGCCCTCGCCGAGAATCTTCAGCGCAAGGACGAACTCGTTGCGGTACGTGTCCTTGCGCCGGCCGACATAGGCTTGGGTCGCAAGCACGCGCACCAGGTCATAAGGCAGCGTGTAGCGGCCATAGTCGGTCTCACGTCCCCAGATCGCGAGCATGACGGTGGCGGGAACGCCCGAGCTCTTCTCGATCTGGGTCAACGCGTCACGATATTTCTGCAGCAGCCGCTGACCCTCGCCGGCAAGCCGCGCGATCGAGGCTTCCTTGATGTAATCAGCCGGCACCTGCACGAACTCGGCCTGGGACGGAGCGCCGGTCGCGGGCCGTCCCGGCAGGATCAGATCAGGCAGCTTGTAGTCGGGCTCGAGCCCGCGCGTCTGTTCGTCGAACGTCGCGCGCGACACGCCGACCGCCTGCGCCTCCGGCCACAGCGAAGCGATGAACTGGGTGAAGGCGGCGTCGGCGGCGTGGGCGGACGACAAGCCGCAGGTGAGCACAATCACCGCAGCGATGAACGTCCGCCGCATCATGCTGAAATCACCGAGTCAGCTTCTTGTACTTCACGCGGTGCGGAATGATGCTGTCCTGGCCGAGACGGCGCATCTTGTCCTTCTCGTAGTCCTGGAAGTTGCCCTCGAACCATTCGACGTGGCTGTCGCCTTCGAAGGCGAGGATGTGGGTCGCGATGCGGTCGAGGAACCAGCGATCATGGCTGATGATGACGGCGCAGCCGGCAAAATCCTCCAGCGCCTCTTCGAGCGCGCGCAGCGTGTCGACGTCGAGGTCGTTGGTCGGCTCGTCGAGCAGCAGGACGTTAGCGCCGGACTTCAGCATCTTGGCAAGATGCACGCGGTTGCGTTCACCGCCTGACAGCGCGCCAACCTTCTTCTGCTGGTCGGCGCCCTTGAAGTTGAACGACGAGCAGTAGCCGCGCGAATTCACTTCCTTCTTGCCGAGCAGGATCAGCTCGTTGCCGCCGGAGATTTCCTCCCACACGGTCTTCTTGCCGTCGAGCGCATCGCGCGACTGGTCGACATAGCCGAGATGCACGGTCTCGCCGACCGTGATGGTGCCGTTGTCCGGAGTTTCCTGCTTGGTGATCATCTTGAACAGCGTGGTCTTGCCGGCGCCGTTCGCACCGATCACGCCGACGATGCCGCCGGGCGGCAGCTTGAACGTGAGATCGTCGATCAGGAGACGCTCACCATAGCCTTTGCTGAGGCCTTCGAAATCGACGACATTGGCGCCGAGCCGCTCGGCGACGGGAATGATGATCTGCGCGGTCTGGGTCTGCTTCTCGCTCGCCTGCTTCAACAGCTCTTCATAGCGCTGATAACGGGCCTTGGATTTTGCCTGACGCGCCTTCGGCGAGGACGCGACCCATTCCTGCTCGCGGGCCAGCGTCTTCTGATGCGCGGCCTCCTCGCGGCCTTCCTGCTCGAGCCGCTTCTGCTTCTGCACCAGCCAGGACGAGTAGTTGCCCTCGTAGGGAATGCCGCGGCCGCGATCGAGCTCGAGAATCCAGCCCGTGACGTTGTCGAGGAAGTAGCGATCGTGGGTGACGATCAGGATCGCGCCGGGATAGTTGCGCAAGTGTCCTTCAAGCCACGACACGGATTCGGCGTCGAGATGGTTGGTCGGTTCGTCCAGCAGCAGCAGCTCGGGCTGATCGAGCAGCAGCCGGCACAGCGCGACGCGGCGGCGCTCACCGCCGGAGAGTTTCGTGACATCGGCATCGTCGGGCGGGCAGCGCAAGGCGTCCATCGCCTGGTCGACCTTGCTGTCGAGATCCCAGAGGCCCTGGGCCTCGATCTCGTCCTGCAGCTTGGTCATCTCATCGGCGGTCTCGTCCGAATAATTGACGGCGAGCTCGTTGTAGCGATCCAGGATCGCCTTCTGCTTGGCGACGCCCTGCATGACGTTCTCGCGGACGGAAAGCTTGGGGTCGAGCTGCGGTTCCTGCTCGAGATAGCCGACGCGGGCGCCCTCGGCGACCCAAGCCTCGCCGGTGTACTCCTTGTCGAGGCCGGCCATGATCTTGAGCAGCGTCGACTTGCCCGAGCCGTTGACGCCGAGCACGCCGATCTTGGCGTCCGGGTAGAAGCTCAGATGGATGTTATCGAGCACCTTGCGGGTCGGGTAGCTCTTGGTCAGGCCTTGCATGAAGTAGACGAACTGGCGCGCCATCGGTCCCGTAAAACCTTCGATTTGAGGAAATTTGCTTGCCGCCGATGTAGCGATCCCGCCCCCAAAGGGCAACGTTTTCCCTCCGTTCACCACGGATGAATACGGAATGGACACCATCCGGGAAGCTGATCCCTACAATTGAAACCATTTTTTAATAAAGCAGGCCAAAGCTGGCCGTGGCGCCACAAAAAGCGCCACCTGCGGCAGAAGCGGCGGGGAAAACAGCGAGGCCGCATCATGGCAATGATCGAGACAACCTCTCATCCCGTCCCGGCAGGAGCCGGAGGCTCCACCCTCTTCGCAGAGCTCCGCGCGTTCTGGGTCCGGTTCTTCGCCACGGCTTTCAACCCCTACCGCCCGGAACTTCACTACATGCGCGGCCCGGGTCCCGCCTGGCGTGCCAAGCACGGCATGGACGCGCCGTTCCGCCTCAAACCGCGCGATCTCTGACGCCCCGCCTGCTGCCGGATTTTTGAAGCGTCCTGCTGCTTGCGCCGGCTGCCGATTGCGCGCAAGCATGGCGAGGTTCGATCGATGGCGCCCCTGCCCGCGCCGTCGTTCCTCGCCATGGATGGACGGTTTTCCCCGATGACGCGGCTACGCTGTGCAATTCTCGACGACTATTTCAACATCGCCCAAGACGTCGCCGACTGGTCAAAGATCTCCGACCGCGTCGACATGACGGTGTTCAATCATCCGTTCGCCTCCGAGCAAGCCGCTGTCGGTGCGCTGGGGGACTTCGAGATCGTCTGCGCGATGCGCGAGCGCACGGCGTTTCCGAGCAGCCTGTTCGAGGCGCTCCCCAGGCTGAAGCTGCTGCTGACCTCCGGCATGCGCAATGCCGCGATCGACATGGAAGCGGCGAAAGCGCGCAACGTCGTGATCTGCGGAACGCAATATTCCCGCGATCCGACCGCCGGGCTTACCATGGGCCTGATCCTGGAATTGACCCGCGGCATCGGCCGCGAGAACGCGCGCATGCATGCGGGCGAACCCTGGCAGAGTTTTGCGGGCATCGAGATCGAGGGCCGGACGCTTGGCGTCGTCGGGCTCGGCAAGCTCGGCAGCAAGGTCGCGGGGATCGCGAAGTCGTTCGGCATGAACGTCATCGCCTGGAGCCCGAATCTGACCGCTGAGAAATGCAAGGAGGTGGGCGTCGGCTACGCCAGCAAGGAGGAGCTGTTTGCGAAGGCGGATATCATCACCATCCACGCGGTGCTGAGCGAGCGCTCGCGCGGGCTGGTCGGCGCCGCCGATCTCGCGCGGATGAAGCCGACCGCCTATCTCGTCAACACCGCGCGGGGACCGATCGTCGACGAGGCAGCGCTGCTCGAGGCGCTGCAGCAGAGGAAGATCGCAGGCGCCGGCATCGACGTGTTCTCGGTCGAGCCGCTGCCGACCGATCATCCGATCCGCAAGCTCGACAATGTCGTGCTGACGCCGCATCTCGGCTACGCCACCGAGGATGGGCTGCGCATCCATTACGGGCAGATGGTCGAGGCGATCGACGCCTGGACCAAGGGCAGCGAGCCGCCGAAGCGGTTGGCCTGAAACGAAAAAGGCGTGCCGATGGCACGCCCTTCGCAATCAAGTGTCTTTCGAAGCTTTTAGCGCACAGTGACGGGCGCCGGCAGCGGCGGCACGACGGTCGGCTGCGTGCCCGGGGCCGGACCGGCCTGGGCAGCCATAGGCGCAGGCGCAGCAGCGCCGGGCGTCGGCGCGGCAGATGCAGTTGCCGTTCCCGGCGACGGGCCACCGGGCATCACGACGACGCGGGTGCCAACCTTGACGCGATCGAACAGGTCGGAGACGTCCTCGTTCAGCATGCCGATGCAGCCCGAGGAGACGAACTTGCCGATCGTCGAGGGCTGGTTGGTGCCGTGGATCCGGTACACCGTCGAGCCGAGATACATCGCGCGCGCGCCGAGCGGATTGCCGGGACCGCCAGCCATGAAGCGCGGCAGATAGGGCTGGCGCTCGATCATTTCCGTCGGCGGATGCCAATCCGGCCACTCCGCCTTGCGGGTGATCTTTTGCACGCCGGTCCAGGTGAAACCGTCACGGCCGACGCGCACCCCGTAGCGGATCGCGCGGCCATTACCGAGGACGTAATAGAGGTAGGTGTTCGGGGTATCGACGATGAGCGTACCGGCCGGCTCCTTGGTCTGGAACGAGACCTCCTGGCGGCGCAGGTTCGCCGGCAACTGCGTGGGCGCTGCGTCAGGCTGCTCCTCGGGCGGAAGCGCCGCAACCGTCATCGGCTGGCCATTCGGACCGGCAGGCTGCTGTTGCTGGACAGCGCCGGTCGCGGCGGGTCCACCGACGCCTTCCGGCGGACGCAGGCCGTCGTTGGCGCCCTGCGGCCCGGCAGGACGGTCGGCATAGATCACCGCTGGCGGGCCGGCGGGGCGGCCATAACGGGGATCATCCGGCGACATCACCGGACCCTGCGGCGCATTGTTGGAATAGACGGGCGCACCGGCCGGCCGGCCGTAGCGCGGGTCATCCGGCGACACCACCGGACCCTGCGGAGCGTTGTTGGAGTAGACCGGCGCACCGGCCGGCCGGCCGTAGCGCGGATCGTCCGGCGACATCACCGGACCGGAGGGGCCGGGCGGAGGCAGCGCGGCTGAGTTCCGCGGCTGCGACGGCATCGCGTCGTCGTCATCCTCGAGCGCGTCGAAATTCGGCACGCGGTCGCCGGGACGATATTCGGACGGATAGCCTTGCTGATAGACCGGGGCCTGCTGGACCGGATAGCCCTGCTGAGCGTGCGCGAGCGAGGCTCCCGCCGCAGCAGTTGTTGCGGCAGCGCAAATCGTCAGAAAATGTTTGATCATCATCGCCCTAGTGTAGTCCCCAGGCCCGACCGGACCGTTAACCGGCACATGGACGAAGATCGCGGCGCATTCAAGACAAAACAGGCCGATCCGGGCCTGATTTGGTGATTTGTGATCGGCGGCGCGACCGTTGCGCCGGTGCATCACGGAGCGGAAATCGCGCGGGGCCGTAGGTCGCCGGACTCTCCGCTCCCGATTTTTACGGAACGGCCCGGGACCGTTCGGGTATTCTCGAATCAGCCTGATTCGCCCTCCGCTTTGACCAGTTTCCCGCGCGGCGAAGGCGGCAGTCAGTACCGTCACCGCGTTCAGATGGCTCAAGGGCCTCGGCATCAACCTGCCAAGGCGGAAATTGCCCTTCGATGCTTCCCGGCTTCCGCTTCCTGCTTGCGGCGATCCTGTTGTCAACCTCCATCCTGGTATTCGGCTTAGGTGCCGCCGCGCTGCTCCGGGCGACGCATGAACAGTTCGTCAGCAATCCGTCCTGGCGAAACGGCCCGCAGGAGCAGGTGTTCGCGCAGGCAAACGAACCGACGCAGCCGGTGCTCGCAGCGCTCCGCGCCGAGCCGCTGCCGCCCTCGACCTCGGTCCGCGACTACGTCCCGACCGTCGGCCTTCCCGAAAGCGGACCCGAGCAGGTGGCCGCACCGACATCGGAGGTGAGCAGCGGGCCGGTTGCGTCGGCCGCCGGCGAACCGGCCGCGACTGAAGCTCCCTCTCCACCGGCCGAGACGCCGGCGCCGCAATCCGCATCGGCCGAAACCACACCCTCGACCAGCACGACCATGCCCGCCACCGGCGAGCCGGTGCCGACGCCGGTCAACTCACCCGAACCGCAACAGGCTGATGCCGCCAGCACCATCGCGCCATCAGAGGCAATTACAGAGGTCGCAGCGCTCGCTGCAGCCGCTCCGCAGGCCCCGCCGGCGAAAGCCAAGGCGGAGAGCGATGCGTCCGACAAGCAGGCCGCCAAGCAGCGCGCCAAGAAGCAGCACCGGACCGTGCGGCGGCCGCCACCGCCGCCAGTGCAGCAGACATTCAATCCCTTCGCCATGCAGCCGCTGCAACAATATCGGCAGCCGGCCTACGCGGCGACCACCCGCGTCCGCTAAGCGAGCCTCACGCCGGCCCGGTCGCAATCGTCGGGCCGCCTTCCTGGCCCCACTCCGACCAAGAGCCATCATAGAGCGCGGTGTCGGTGATCCCGAGGCGGTACAGCGCGAGCGTCAGCACGCCGGCAGAGACGCCGGAGCCGCAGCTCGTCACGATCGGTGCGTCGAGCTTGACGCCCGCGCCGGTGAAGGTCTGCTTGAGATCGGCGGGCGGCTTCATTTCGCCGGTCGCGGCATCGAACAATTGGGCATAGGGCACGTTGCGGGCGCCCGGGATGTGGCCGGAGCGGATGCCCGGCCGCGGCTCCGCAACGCGGCCCTCGAAGCGCTCCGCGGGACGCGCATCGATCACCTGCTCGGCACGGCTTTCGACGTTCGCGATCAACTGCTGCATGCTGCGCACACGCTTCGGATCGTAGCTCGCCTTGAAAGCCTGGGCCTTCGGCTTCCCCTCGCCGCTCTCGACCGGACGCCCCTCGGCGCGCCACTTCTTCAGGCCGCCATTGAGAATGCGCACGTTGCCGTGGCCGTAGGACAAAAACATCCACCACGCGCGCGGCGCGGCGACCCAGCCGCCGGCATCGTAGATCACGACGGTATCGGCATTGCTGATGCCGAGACGACCGACGTCGCGGCCGAACTGCTCGGCGCTCGGAAACATGTGCGGCAACGGATTGGAATGGTCGGACACAGCGTCGACATCGAAGAACACCGCGCCCGGCAGGTGCGCGGCGAGATAGTCGTCCTTCGGCAGCGGCAGCACGCCCGGCAGCTTGAAGGTGGCGTCGAGCACCTTCACGTTGGCGTCGCCGATGTGGGCGGCGAGCCATTCAGTAGAGACGAGGGGGTCGGTCGGGGTGGTCATTGCTTGCATTTCCTTTTCGTTATTCCCGAGCGCGCGTGAGCGAGGTTGAAGCAGTGCGCGTCAAACTCCGCCGTCATCGCCCGGCCTTGTCCGCGCGATCCAGTATTCCAGAGGCGGCTGTGATCGAGCGGAGAGGCCGCGGCGTACCAGATTCGCCGCTTTCGCGGGAATGACGCCGGAGATTGGAGTGACAGCGAAGCACCCCTCACCCCTTCTTCGGCTCCCATTTTTCCACCGGGCCACCGGCGTCGCGCCAGGCGGCATAGCCGCCGGCGATGTGGGCGACTGGTTTGAGGCCCATGTCCTGCGCGGTCTTGGCGGCGAGCGCGGAACGCAGGCCGCCGGCGCAATGGAAGACGAACTTCTTGTCCTCCTGGAAGATCGGCTTCGCATAGGGGCTCTGCGGAT
>NZ_JBANBK010000053.1:0-61019 GCF_053572325.1 Bradyrhizobium sp. UFLA05-112
GTTGAGGCCCTCGCCAAAAAATGGGCAGGCAAGCGCGCCAAACGCAGCTAACCCGCGGCCTGCACCGGAGGGTTACATTTGATCTTGGGGACGTTTTCTGTTCGTGAGTGAGTGAGGATAGCGAGATGGCCGAGCCGCAGACCCACGTTTTTCGCGTGTCATTAAGTCCGAAGGTTTACCGAGATTTCGAGATACTGAGCGCAAAAAATCTCTACGACTTAGCCGGAGAGATCATTCGAGTCTTCGGCTTCGATTTTGACCACGCTTTTGGCTTTTACAGCAAATTGACTGGAGATGTCTTCGGCTCGCCTGTCAGGTACGAGCTGTTCGCTGACATGGGAGAGAGTGAGGCTCGCAGCGTGAAGCGAACCCGGGTCGTCGAAGCCTTCCCGACGGTCGGCGCAAAAATGACATTCCTTTTTGACTACGGTGATAACTGGCAGTTCCGAGTTGAAGCCATCGGTCGGAACAGCAAGCAGGCAGGGGGCAAATATCCGAGGCTTCTCAAAACCATCGGAGAGGCGCCCGAGCAATACCCAGAGCCCGGACGATGAGTGACGGATCCCTATCTGTTCTGTCCTCGCCGCAAGGTACCGCTCGCTGCAGAACCAGAATCGGATCATCCGGGTCTAGGGTTGGATTCGCTCCCCCTGTACCAAGCGTACGATTTTCTACGCCGCACTTGACGGAAGTCGCTTGAGCACTCCCCGCCAATTCCGCTCACGCAGCGAAGCAGATCTGACGATCGGCGCGCAGTGGAGGCGGCCGATTTGCACGCACTTTATTTTCCCACAAGACCGCACTTGCTGCGGTCAAGTGGGCGGAACGCCTGGTCCGGTGGGACAGTCGCGACGAGCTTGACCAAATCCCACGGGCCCTTGGATTCCTCGGGCGTCTTCGCCTGAACTAGATAGAGATCGCGCACCATCCGCCGGTCGTCGCGGATGCGGCCGTTTTGCGTATAGGCATCCACAACGGGCGTAACCCTCATCTTCGCCATGACGGTCGGACCGTCATCTGAATCGGTGTCCTTGACGGCCTGGAGATAATGTCGCACGGCCGAATAGACACCCGCCTGGATCTGCGATGGCATGGCGTTCCGCCGAGCATAAAAAGCGTCGGAGAAGCGGCGAGCGGCCGGCGAGGCGTCCTCGAAGAAGCTGGTCAGGATGAGATCGCCGTGTGTGGCCTTTAAACCGACCGCGTGAATGTCGACATTCTGAAATGACATCGGCACGATCTTCATGCCTTGGGCGGCCAGCCCGAATTCTTCGGCCTGCTTGATGGCCGTGGCATTGTCGCCGGCGACATTGAGGGCCAGGATCTTGGCGCCGGATGACTGCGCCTGCAGCAGGAATGAGCCGTAGTCGGGCGTGCCGAGCTGCGCCTTGACGCTACCGGCGACCGTTCCTCCGAGTTCGGCAATCCGTGCCCGCGCCGTCGCCTCGACGGAATGTCCGAACGCATAGTCGCCGGTGATGAAGAACCACGGCTCCTTGCTTGACTGCATGATGCCCGAGACGAGCGCGGTGGCGGTGGAGTAGGCGTCGTGCGTCCATTGCACGCTGGTCGGCGCGCAAGCTTCATCGGTGAGCTGGTTGGCGCCCGCGCCGGAGATCAGAAAAACGTGGGCGTTCGCGCGCACGAGCTCCTGTACTGCGAGTGCCGCACCGGAGCTGCCGCCATCCGCAATCGCCTGGACGCCGTCGTTGAACCATTTGCGCGCGAGCGAAGCCGCAACGTCCGGCTTGTTCTGATGGTCGGCCTGCAAGATCTCGATCGGCTTGCCATTGATCCTGCCGCCGAATTCGTCCGCAGCCATCCGCGCCGCTTCAACTGAACCCAGTCCCATGGCGGTTGCAAAGATGCCGTTCATGTCCGTGAGTACGCCGATGCGAATGGCATCGCCCTTGATCTCTGCGTGGGCAACTGAGCCGGTGAGAATGAGGGCGAGTAGCAACGCAAGCGTGGACTGTGTGCGGTGGCCGGCCATGTCGTTTCCTCGATCTGTTGTTGTGAGAATTCTTCCCGTCGTCGGTCGCGACATTTGTTCCGAGAGGCCGCTATGTGGGCTCGGCGATCACCGGATTGCGCAGCGTCCCAATGCCGGAAATTTCGATTTCCACCGTGTCGCCGGCGCGCATCCACAACGGCGGCGTGCGCTTCAGGCCGACGCCGCCGGGCGTACCTGCGACGATCACGTCGCCGGGGACGAGCGGGCATATGGTCGAGATGTATGCGATTAGTTCAGGGACGGCGGTGATCATGAGATCGGTGGTCGTATTCTGCACGACATTGCCGTTGAGGCGGGTCTGGAGCGTCAGCTTGGACGGGTCAGGGATCTCGTCGGAAGTAACGAGCCAGGGCCCAAAACTGCCGCTCTCGGCAAAGGTCTTGCCGGCGAGAAACTGGCTGGTGTGGCGCTGCCAGTCGCGGACGCTACCCTCGTTGTAGCAGGCGTAACCTACGACATGTTCGAGTGCACGGCTTGTTCGGATGTGGCGGCCGGTCTTGCCGATGATCACGGCAAGCTCGCCCTCATAGTCAAAATCGTCACTGACCTTTGGCTTTATGAGCGGCTGCTCATGTCCGACCTGACTGGACGCAAAGCGGGCAAAGAGGGCCGGCTTCTCGGTGACAGCGCGACCGACCTCTGCAACGTGATCGCGATAGTTGAGGCCAACGCAGATGATCTTGTCGGGATCGGGAATCACGGGCGCAAAGGAGATATTGTCCAGAGGATGATCGGGACGGCTTGAATCCACGATCTGTGCCGCATCCGCCAACCGATCGGCTTCGAGCAGCTTGCGCAGGGTTGGGCAGCCTTCGCGCCCGAGGCGAGCGCCAAGATCCACGACGCCATCGTCCTTGAGAGCGCCGTAGCTCGAACGGCCGTCCACCGTAAAAGAAAGCAATCTCATGATAGATCCTTCACCATTCTGAAGTGGGTCGGGCCGCACTCGGCACCTCAGCAGAGGCGCACGCCGTTGCGACCAGCAGGTCGAGTTCGAGATCGCTTCGCGCCGCGCCCCGCACATATCGGTCGGGGCGAATCAGCGCCGCATGCACGTTGTGCTCTCGCAACCAGTGGGGAATATCTGCTGCGTCCTCACCGCTCAGCACGTCCATTCCCGCCTGCGTGAGCGACGCACAGGCGCGCGCGGAGAGCTCCGCGGTTCTCTCGATCAGCAGGACGGGGGCGTACCCGGTTCGATCGTCGCTACGGCGGCCATCGGTCAGCATAAATTGCGGGGCAAGCTGTCCGGCGAGCGGAAGCGCATCAATCGCGAGGCCGGGCCCGAGTAAGGGCTTGCAAACCTCCAGCTTGAGCGGCGCATTCTCGCGCGCTTGGCCAGCCGATAGACCGGTATCCATGGCCTTGGTGTTGATCACGCCGCCGAGGCGGATCGCGAGCTCGATAAACTCGCGGACATGAGGCGAACGTTCGGTCTGATAGCTGTCGAGGAGTCTCGGATAGGCACGCTCGGCAATGACCTCGCCAAGCTTCCAGGCGAGGTTCGCGACGTCGCGGATGCCGGCGCACATGCCTTGGCCCAGGAACGGTGGCGTCTGGTGTGCGGAGTCGCCGGCGAGCAGGAGGCGTCTGTAGCGCCATTGCTTGGCGATGGCCGAATGGAAGGTATAGACGGCGGCGCGTTCGATCTCGGCGTCGTCAGGCGAGATCCAGCGGGACAGCAGCTCCCAAACCTTCGGGGGCTGCGTGATCGTCTGAGCATCCTCGTCCGGATGCACGGTGATCTCCCAGCGCCGGCGCTTTCCTGTGCCGCGGATGTAAGTCGCTGGCCGGCGGGAATCGCAATGCTGGATGCTGTGGTTGCCGAGATCGGGCCGCTCGCGCTGCAGCAGAGCATCGATCACCAGCCAGCGCTCGTGAAAGCCGAGATCGTCCATGCCGGACCCGATGAAGCGCCGCACCAGCGAACGGGCTCCGTCGCAACCGACCACGAATGCCGCGCGGACCTCCGAAATTTGCCCATTTGTGAGAGTCTCATAACGCACGCGCACGCCGCGGTCGTCCTGATCGAGCGCGAACACGTCGCAGCAGTTGCGGAGCTCTACGTTGGACCAGCGCCGCAGGCCGTTGATCAGAATGTATTCGAGATCGGGTTGGTGGAAGCGATAGCTGAGATGCCAGCCCATCGCCGTGAGCTCTGGGGAGCGCGGCCAGTCCAGGATGAGCCGGCCCTCGGCGTCGACGAAGCGCATCCCGGGGCTCACATTGACATGCGGCAGGATCGCCTCGGCGAGCCCAATGGTCTGAAAGATGCGCATGCATTCGTCGTCGAAATGCACCGCGCGCGGCAGATGATAGGTTCGTGCCTCGCGCTCCAGCACCAACGTCCGCACACCGCAGAGGCCGAGCAGATTGGCGAGCGTCGCACCGACGGGACCGCGCCCGACGATCACAACATCGAAGTCCAAGCCTGTGGATCTATCTTGCATGCCCGCATCTGTTCTCCGGACGGGCCGCGACGGCAACCCCCGACGCACAGACTGTCCGCCACGCGGACGGACGGGCTAAGAGTCGATGGGAATGGCCACGGCAGCCTCCCGCAGCGGCGCGACGAAGTTGGCGAGCGCCTCATTCAAACTAAGCGCCGAGCGGATCCAGATGATCGAGATGCAGCCGAATACGATCTCGTCGCGCACGATCGCCACCGCAATCGAAGAGGTCCTTGAATTGAATTCTCCCTCGCTGCGGACGCCATATCCGCGCTCGGCAGTCTCGGCGATCATGCGCTGCAAACGCGGTTGTTCGAGAAACGGGCGATCGTCGGCTTCGTCGATACGGCGCAAATGATTGACGATTAGGTCGCGTTCGCTTGAGCCGCAGGCCGCAAGATAGGCCCTACCGGCAGACGTGCGCAGCATCGGCAACCGCCGGCCGATCATTCCCCGGTCGATCGAGAGCGGACTGCGCGAATGCGTGGTCTCCTGGATGACCATCGCCGCATTCTCGTAGGTGGAAAGGTCGACCGGCCAGACCAGGCTCTTGCTGAGGTCGGCGAGGTAAGGCGCGGCGGCCTGGCAGATCACCACGCCGGGATCGTAGCCGTCGCCGAGGCCGAGTGCCCGGCGCGTGACGCGAAAATGTGTATAAGAGACAGCCCCGCTTGAACGCGCGGACGCCTTCCGACTGCCGCGGCGGTCCGCTCCGCGTCCGCTCCTTGGACACCCCGAAATTCCTCTCTTGTCCCCGCCCGCGCCGACAATATCCTCGTTGGAAACGCGAGGCGACTGCAAGACCGTACCTTAGTGGTGTATGGCGTTGAGGCAAACTTGGCGCCTGGGGGTTGGAGCCGTGCGGTCGCCGGAGGAAATGGGATGGAAATTTGCGCACTCGGCTACATCGGGATCAAATCGCAGCAGCTCGACGACTGGAGCCAGATGGCGACCCGCCTGCTTGGCATGCAGCAGGTCGACCGCGGTGGCGCGATCCGCGCGTTCCGCATGGATGACCGCAAGCAGCGGCTGATCGTGGACGGCAGCAGCGACGCCGGCCTCGGTGTGATGGGCTGGGAAGTAGCGACCAGTGAGGACCTCGACCGCCTTGCTGCCCGCCTGGAGGATGCCAGCGTCAAGGTCAGGCGCGGTTTGCGCGCGCTCGCTGATGAGCGCCACGTCGGCGAGCTGATCTCGTTCAGCGATCCCGCCGGCAATCCGCTCGAAGCGTTCTGCAAGCCCGAACTTGCCTCCGAGCCGTTCCGGCCGGGACGGCCAATTTCGGGCTTTCGCACCGGCGCGCTGGGGATGGGCCATGCCGTGCTCAATGTCGAGGATGTCGAGGCGCTGCTGCCGTTCTACCGCGACGTGCTTGGATTCAAGGTGTCGGACTTCGGCCTGAAGCCGTATCGACTCTATTTCTTCCACGTCAACGGCCGCCATCACAGCTTCGCCATGGTCGGCTCGGGCAAGAAGGCGATGCATCATTTCATGGTTGAGGTCGGTAGCCTGGATGACGTCGGCCAAGGCTATGACCTTGCCCAGTTAGAAGAAGAGCGTATTGGCTATACGTTGGGGCGCCACACCAATGACCACATGACCTCGTTCTACGTCAGCACGCCTTGCGGCTTCTTCATCGAGTATGGCTGGGGCGGACGGGTCATTGATCCCACGAGCTGGCAGCCCCACGAGACCTTTGACGGGCCCTCGCTGTGGGGGCATGAGCGGTTGTACATGCCGGAGGAACAGCGCAAGCGTCTGCGCGAGATGCGTCTGGCGGCGGCATCGCGCGGGGTGCGCGTGCCGGATCCCAGCGTGCAGCCATTAAACTGCGCGTGGCTCGATGCGGTGATCGCGCAGGAATGATTGCCGAGTTCTGATCACCCTCCTTGGGATAGCCGGGGAATGTTGCGTGTTATCAACATCCCCTAGAGATTGTGTTAGCCTTTGGGCGCCGAGCCCTTCAAGGCATTCCATGCGGCCTGGTTGGCCTGGTCGAACGCCTTGCGGGATTCCGCGAGCGCCGCACTCAACACCGACCAGGACTCAGTGCCCGCCTGCTTTAGCTGCTGCACACGCGATTCCGCCTCGGACGCGTTGGTCTTCATCTGCTTGAGAGCTGCGTCGAAGTCGCCGGTGTGGGCCGCGGCAACTTTTCCGGCCGCCTCCCGGAACTTGTCCACTGCTTCGCCCCAGGCCTTTGCCTGCGCGGCGGCGACCTGCTTGAACGTGGCCTGCTGCTGCTCGATCTGTTTGCCGGCGCTTTCGAAGTAAGTCTTCATCTGCGCCTCGAACCCGTTCCACTGCTTCTCAAGGTCCGTCTTGGTGCGCGCCCAGGCAGCTTCGCCGGCTTGCGCTTGCGTCTTCAACTGCGCCTGGAATTCGTCGCGGCGCTCCTTCAGATCGGCGACGATCTGATCGGCTTTGACCTTGGACTCGGCCTTGGCCTCACCGGCTTTGATCTCGAACGAAGCTAGTGCGGCATCCATCTCGTCGATCCGCTCCTTGGCCCAGTTCAGATAAAAATGCATGCTGCTCTGCTGTGACATAGCCGTCTCCGTTGACTTGCTGAAGTGAAATGATCCCTGAGCTTGGCTTCGCTCGCGTTGACCTGCGTCAACCATGTCTCGGCTTGCAAGCTGCTGTGCGCCAATCAACTTGGCCCTCAAGCTGCCAGATGAGGAAAGGACATTGTCCTTTGTGGCAGGCAATTTGCTCGGGTGATGGCTGCTGCTGGCTTCGCATCACGCGCTCCGCCTCGATTGCAGCGTAGAAATCCTGCGGAGCCTTCAGCTCTGCCCTGGCGGGCAGCACGTCCTCGTTAAAGGCGTCCTCGCGCAGGCGCAAGGCCTTAGTCACGTTCTCATCTTCGGCGAGGGCGAGAAGCGTGCCTCTCGTAACATTGCGCTCCGAGCGGTTATGCCGGCGCAAGACCTCGCTGCCGTCGGGTTCATCGGTCTGGTTGCTGCTTACGGTGGGAGACATAGCTTTGACGTCCGGGTTGCGAGCCCACGACGGCATTAACGTGCCGTCGCGCGCTTCTGAAGCCGAATTGTACCGCTTTACGTGGCTGTCCAGCCGCCATCGACGGCCAGATTTGCGCCGGTGATCTGGGCAGCGTCGTCGCTGCACAGGAACAACGCGAGCGAGGCCACCTGTTCAACAGTGACGAATTCCTTGGTGAGCTGCGCTGCGAACAGGACGTCGTTAATCACCTGATCCTCTTCATGCGCCGCGCCTCCATCGTATTCGGGATTTGCTTTTCCACGAGCGGTGTCCAGACTAGCCGGGGCTGATGCAGTTGCAGGTGATCTTCGATCTGGCGAGCTCCAATGCGACTGTCTTGGTGAGACCGGCGATGCCGTGCTTGGCCGCTACATAGGCGGACTTGAACGGCGAGGCGACCAGCGAGTGCGCTGAGGCCGTGGTGATGATGCGGCCCCAACCGCGCTTCTTCATGCCGGGCACGGCAGCGCGGATGGCATGGAAGGCGGCGGAGAGGTTGATCGCGATGACCGCGTCCCACTTCTCGACCGGAAACTCCTCGATTGGAGAGACGTGCTGGATACCGGCATTGTTGACGAGGACGTCGACGCTACCAAGCGTCTTCTCGGCAAGGGAGACGAGATCGGCGATCTCTTTCGGCTTCGCCATGTCCGCGGGCGAATAGATTGCCTTTACCGCAAAATCGTGCTCGATCGCAGCGCGCTCCTTCTCGACGTCGGCCGGCGCACCCATCCCGTTGAGCACGATATTGGCACCGGCGCCCGCGAATGCGCGGGCGCACGCAAGGCCTATGCCGCTGGTTGAGCCGGTTACGACGGCCGTTTTACCCTTCAGAATTCCCATCTCGTTTACCTTATCTGTGGCTCGCAAGAAAAATCGAAGATTTGCCAGCCGGAACGTCCTTCCGGCTTCCCGCGACGTTCTTTTTAGAAGACCAGAGCTTTTTCCTCGGCCCGAAGCGAGCGTCGAACCGGTTGTTGCAGATAGTCGTGGACCACTTTCCCGAGACCGAGCGTGAGGTCTGCTAGGATGTGAACGGCGGAGACGATCTCCAGGACCGGCAACTCGGCAACGGGTGCCAGAGCGTGGGGCATCAAGGCGAGAGCTGCCGGCCCAGTCCAGGCTCCTTTCAGCACGATGTCCTCGAGGTGGTATTCGACGAGTTCGCAGATGCGCGGACTGCCATCGACGTGAGGAATGATCTTGAGCAGGAAGTTCGGCTCGTTGAGAGCGGCGTTGACGTTCGCCAGCTCGGCCTCACGGTGCTTGTAGCCCATTGTGCCCGTTGCGATCCGGACTGGACCGTAATCCAGCGTGCCGATCAGCGTGTCGATTTCGGTTCGTAAGGTCGGCTGCGCGAGCTTCTTCGGAAAACCCCAGAGCTCGCGTCCACCTGCAATGGGCCCCTCGTCGTTGAGAAACATGCAATGCGTGTAGCCGCCCTTGCGCCCGCGGAAAGAGATGGGGATGACCTGGCCGCTTTCCGTGTAATCGCCGAAGCCGTTGGAGTCCGGCATACGAATGAACTCGTATTTGACGAGTGCCTCGCGGCCGTCGATTTCGAGCGGTTCGGGCACGACTGCGCACAGCTTTGCCGGATCGGTGCGATAGGTAATGATCAGGTACTCGCGATCGGTGAACCGGTAAGGCCCCGGCGGATAGACCGGGTTGGTGAGCGGCATCGCAAAAGCCCGCTGTTTGACGTCAATTTCACGCATTCGCGTTCTCCCAAAAGGTTGGTCCGCCGAGCTACTCGCGGCCATCATGCTCAAGATCAAAGGTGAAGACGCCGTCGGGGCTGGAAGGACGAGCAAGCACCTCGGGATGACGCAGCGTGCGCAGCGCGTCGTGATAGCCAGCGCGCCAGTGGTCCTGCATCGAGAGGCGGGAGAATTCGTAGTCCTTGGAGTGGCCCTCGTGGTTCCGCGCGCGATAGATCAGGTGAACGATGTTGTAGACATTCTGGGAGACGGCCGTGCTGAGGAGCTTCACGTCCTCGTGTTCGCTGAGATCTTCGGGAAGGCGGCCTAATAGATCGGTAAGCGCGCGACGCAGGCGCTGCACACGCTTGAACTGGTCGGTGCTGGCGCGCGTACGGCTCGAATACTGGATCTCCTTATGGCGAGTGACGACTTCGGCCATGTTGCGGGGAATTTGACCGCGCGCGCTCCAGAGATCGACCTGGAACGCAAGCATGTCCTGCGCGGCGCCCCAATCGATCACCCACTGCAACGGCGTATTGGAAACGAGACCTCCGTCCCAATAATGCTCGCCCTCGATCTCCACCGCGGGAAAGCCAGGAGGCAGCGCGCCGCTCGCCATGATATGCTCCGGCCGGATCGTATGCGACGTGTTGTCGAAATAGACGAAGTTGCCAGTTCGCACGTTCACCGCACCCGCGCTAAAGCGCGTCGTTCCTGCGTTGATGCGATCGAAATCGATCAGTCGTTCCAGCGTGGTCTTGAGCGCACCGGTGTCGTAGAAGCTGGTGGCATCGCTCGTTCCATCGGCGTGAAGCCAGGGTAGAAGGGGGCGCGCGGAGAAAAATCCGGTTGCGCCGCATGCCGCAGCAAAGCCCGCGCTCATCTGGTTGATGAGATTGCGCGTATTGTCGCTGCGCGTCCAATCAAGGAGGGGACCGCCGGACCAGTTCCACGGGCCCGTCGACGTCACCTGCGCCCAGAACTCACGCAGTCGCTCGACCCGGGCTTCGGGCGGATTGCCGGCAATGATGGCAGCATTGATGGCTCCGATCGAAATGCCGGCAACCCAATCGGGGTGGATATCGGCTTCCGCCAGGGCGTCGTAGACGCCGGCCTGATATGCTCCGAGGGCGCCGCCGCCCTGCAAGAGCAGAGCGATGCAATCAAAGGGTAACCGCCGCTGAGCGGTTGTGAGGTGAGGTCGAGGTTGGAAGTTCATGACGGGCGTGCTCTTGAGTTTGCAATGGCGTGAGGCCGATGATGTCGGCTGATCGGATACGAGAAGATCGTCCGAGGTGCTGAGCAGGAGATAACTAAAGCGACCACTCCCTGAGTGGTTTCGCGTGCGTCACTGCTGCTGGCGACTCCACCTCGTGTGGCTGTTTGCCGTCAGTTTGGGGCTTCGCGCCGATATGCAGAGGTGGCCGGCCGACAGCAGTGCAGGCAGATTTGCCGTGGCGCGGGTGGTCAGTTGCCGAATCGGGCAGCGGATGGCCCGGTGGCGCATCTGGAAGCAAGCTCGCGCATGCAAGCGTGGCGACCAGGGCGAAGCTCAGGCATGCGAGCCGCGGCTCCGGTCTCAACCGACCGGCCAGATTTCGAATGATGGACACAGGTTGACCTCAGAAAGAAAATATACCGTATAGTTTATTTACTAGCGGATAGGGTGCTAAAGCAACTCACGAGGTCGTGCGTTGGTCGGTCGTGTCACCGGTCGAGCTGGGGCGACGCCTGCTTTCCGACTTTGGGCGGCTCGAGCATGACCTCCTTCAGGCGATCGCCGCTGGCGACGACGATCACGAAGTTCAATTTGCCGTCCTGCTTTATCAGTCCTCCGGCCAGCGCGTTGCCTTCGGCGGCCTTTTCGGCGACCCTCACGGCATCCGACAGCTCATGCTTGATCCACTTCAAGGCGATGATGTTGGAGAGGTCTTCTCGATCCAGCTCCTTCAACGACGAAGCAACTTCCTTATTTGTCACGCTTCCGGTGTTCGCATCTATGACGTTTTCCCAGACCCGCTCATCCTTCACTGTGCGCACGCGATAGACGGATGGACCGGGTGTCTCGAAGCTGACGTCCGCGGTCTTCGAGCCCTCATGCAGGTGCTCGGCGATCGCAATCGCCTGGCTGAGGGGCACCTGCGTCGCCCGAAATTGCTCGAGCACGCGACGAATCGCCTTCTCCTCGCTCTCGCTCTGCGCGACTGCGCCTCGACTTTCGGCGTCCACAAGCGCGCGGCTAACCTCGGCGGCCGCGCCGGTCGCGGCGAGCGTGGCAGACATTAGCAGGACGGCGAATAGGAGCTTCTTCCGCATTGGTAAGTCCTTAGTTTCAGCCACTAACGGTGACGAGTAAATTGACGTGAGGGGACGAGAAGGCATTGAGGCAAGAACCGCGCTCGCGGCTCCAATGGCACCAGCCGACAGGCCTATCCAACCTCGGACCACGAACGGATCGTCGCGGCTTCCCTTTCCGTGACTGAGTGGGCTTGTGCTCTGCTGCCGAGCTGAGCCCGCCGCGTCTCCTGTCTGGACCCGTCGGATCGGTAGCAGGCGGTCTCAGCTCCGCCATGCTTTCGCGGAGGCGTAAGTTAGTCGGTGCCGTGGCGCGACTACTGTCGGCGACATCGGTGTGCCCGGGCAGACCCGGCGGTTGTGCGGCATCGACCACGGCCGCGCCCGGGGTCTTCGAGAGAGCCCCGGCGATTGCGTTGTCCGCGAACACCGCGACGGGCTGGTTGGTGTCGATGATGGCCGCTTCTGGTTGCTTCGCATCGGAATGGATGCGGATCGGCGGGAGGACCGGGGCCGATTCTGCGAACCTGCCGGGCAGTGGCGCGGGAAGTACCCAATCCGCTGCCAGCAGCAGCAACAGCAACGCTCCCCCGACCGAGAGAAAATAACTCCGCAACGGAAGTTCGGCCTCGACCAAACTGCTCGCGTGCCGCGACAGAACGGATTTCCTGCTCATGACAGCGGGCTCCCGACGGTAGAATGACGGTGGTTCATTGTCAGATGCTCCAGGGTCGGGGACGTTTGCGCGCGAGTGCGACATCGACGTAGCCGCGCTCGTCAAGCCATTCTCTTGGGCAACAGGTGGTGGCCGCCGGGTCGCTCGTGTATCCGTCGCGCGCGAGAGCCGATCGAGTGCCCGTGAGCCCAGTCCAGATTTCACGCCCAGTGGTCGGATCGATTTCGATGACGTCGAAGACTTCGATGTAGTTCAGCATGTGGATCTCGGGCGTAATCGTCAGGCAGCGCGCCGCGCGGTTTGGTCGACATCCTCGAGCTCAACTCCCCTGCGCACGAGCTCCGACTCGACCATGTCGAATACGTATTCAACCGGTGCCAGCCAGAGCGTGACCCAACAGATAATGCAATCGCGGACGAGTAGCAGCGCCGACGTCATGGGGCAGCCCTCCGTTTGCCGGCGTATGCCAAGGCCGGTGGTTCGCGGTCGACGAGCGCGTGTACCCAGGCGAGCAATGAAATCGAGATGCCCAGTAGCAGGCTCACACCTACGAGAAACAGCGCGACGACCAGATTGAGGAACGCGACCGCAAGTGCCGGCCAGGGATTTTCCCTCGCAAGCGACAACAACAAGGTTGACATTTCCCAACTCCTAAATAAACTATACCGTATATTTCATATACAGCCTGGACCCCTAGGTCTGTCAAGTCTGCAGACTCACAAGCGTGTGTTCGGGCGAGGAACGGCGGGGATTGCGGAGCCTGAGGCTGCGCTTCTCGATCGAAAAACGGCTGCGTGAAGCAGGGAAAGGGTTCGCTATGTTCAAGTCCGCCTTTGTCTACACCGTGGTGGTGCTGGCCTCGCTCAACAGCGCGAGTGCCTTCGCACAGGAAGAGCGCGGGACGCCCGAGCAAAGGGCGGCATGTGCGCCGGACGCATTCCGATTATGTGCCAGCTACTTCCCCGACCCGACGCGGGTGGAGACCTGTCTGAGGCAACGAAAGTCGGATCTCAGCGAGGCCTGCCGATCGGTGTTCGAGCAGGGTGCGGCCGCTGCCGCGGTTAAAGCCAGATAGAGGGACGTGTGCCCGAAGCGGCGGATGGGAGCGTTTCTCGGCAAAGTCGCCGCGATTCTCGGTCCTGTCGGGCACCAAACAAGGATGAGCGCCATGAGTACAATGTATGTTCCTGCCTTGGCCGCCTTCGGCGGCTCAGCTTTTGGGGCAGTCTCGACAATCATCAGCGGGTGGATGACAAGGCGCCGGACGCTGCGCGAGCGCCACCATGCCCATGCCTTCTCGAAGCGCGAAAAGCTGTATCGTAGCTTTATCGAGGAGGCCTCGCGACTTTACGCCGACGCGCTCGTCAGCGATCGATCCGAGATCCCTGCGCTCGTGCATCTGTACGCGCTGATTGGTCGCATGCGTATTTTGTCCAGCGATGAGGTGGTTCGCGCGGCAGAGCGGGTAGGCCGTCTGATCGTCGAAGCCTACCTTGCCCCGAACAGATCATTCGTCGACTTGCCCAGTTTCATGGAAGAGATGGACCCGTTGCGAGAGTTCGGGGAAGCGTGCAGGCGCGAACTGCAGATCATTCCGTCCCGCTGAGGCCAGACGTGATGAAACGACAGCCAGCGCCTCGGAATAGTTCGTCTAGTCCGCATCGACGCATCATTGATGCGGCGGTTCGTTCATACCGCGACTTCGGATACAGGAAGACAACGGTGGCCGATGTCGCGCGAGGAGCATCGATGTCTTCGGCCAACGTCTATCGGTTCTTTCTCTCAAGGCGAGCACTTGAAGAGGCCGTCGTAGCGGAACTGCTGGAGGAAACATTCATGGCAGCTGCAACAGCGGTTCGCAGGGATGCCTCGGCTTTGCAGCGGCTAGCCGGTACCTTCAGGGCATTGTCGCAAGTGCATGATTTTCGGGTGGCGAACGACACCAGATTGCACGAACTGGTGGCTGCTGCGGTGGCTGCCAATTGGCCGGTTAGTCTTGCCTACGCCGACAGGGTCCGCGGAGTGGTGCGGTCCATCATCGCTGCTGGACAAGCCAGCGGCGAGCTTCGACCGGGCAATCCGACGGTGCTGACATGCTGTTTGCTGGAAGCGATGGATACCTATGTCAACCCGTCACAGACCAGATCGTTGACGGTCCGGCCAACCTTCGAAGAGATGATGAAGTTTTGCATGGGCGCGCTCCGCTATGGAATGCCCCTCCAATTGGTGGATGTGCAGCCTGATCTACGTCGAGCGACGGTCTACCAGAGCTAATCGGCCTGCCTACTCATGGCGTCCAGTCTGCCTCACAAGCTGCGAGAAAAAAGCCGACGCGTTCGCGCATGAAAGAGGGCAGCTCCTTTTTCAAATCTTTCGGTGGTTCGCCCACCAGAGACCGAAACAGCATCGGAAGCAGGATCAAATCCAGGAAGATCTGAGCGGTGGCGAGACTTCGCTTCCCGCTAAAGGGACCTTTGGGTGAGCGCGCGAGCCTCTGAGTTGCTTCGTTCAAAAGCTGGGAAACGGCGCTTACGGAGCGGTCTCGCGCAGCGTCGTGCACGTTGCGGCTCAACTCTGGGAAGCGCTGCGCCTCGGCAATCGTGGCGCGAACCATGCCAAGAGATTCCTCAATCACCCTTTCCACGATTGCCGTGCCAAGGCTCATGAGCTTGTCATGGAGCGTGCGGCCTTCAGGAGTGAAGCCCTCGAAATCCGTCAACCCGCTGATGGTGCGGGCTACGACCGCCGCGAACAGCGCTTCCTTGCCGGGGAAGTGGGCATAGATCGTCGGCTTGCTCGCGGGAGCCATCTCAGAAATGTCGTCGATGCTGGCGCTCCGATAGCCCTTCTCGAGAAACAGCTGCTGGGCCGCATCGAGAATGCGGGTCTGCGCGTCGCCGGCAAGATCCTTGGGCGGCCGGCCCCGCTTCGGGCTGATGGTCTTCTTCATACGTCGAACTCCCAGTCACGAGTCTGTGCGCGTCTGCTTCCGACTTGACACGGGCCTTGGAAAAATGCAAGAAAAAGAAAATATACGGTGTAGTATATTTAACGCTGCCCTGGCGGCATCGGCGGCTGCGCCGGATGGTCGGGGGCGCAAAGGGTAGGCGTTCGGCCCGATCATCCGAATCGATTGTGGAGATTGTCGTGACTATGTTCACCCCAGACCCGCAGGCTTTGCAGGAAGGTGCCCTGCTGCGCGATCTGCATCACAGGGTCTCCAATGGAGTCGCCTCGGCCATTAGCTTGGTTTCTGCCGCGGCCATTCGAGTCGAGGGACCGGAGGCGAAGCACGCCTTAAGCGACGTCGTCGAACTGCTGCATGGCTACGCCGACGTGCACCGGGCGCTGGCGATGCCGGGGCGCGAGACGCTAATCCAGGCTTCGACCTATGTCCGCAAACTGGGCTGCGCCATGCGCCGGGCGCTCCTGGATCGAATGGACATTCAGCTTGCATTTGCAACCCAGTCACTCGCGCTTCAACCGGAGCGTTGCTGGCGGCTTGGCCTGATCGTCCATGAACTCGTGACCCATGCGGCAAGGCACGCCTGTTTCGAAGGGCGTGCCGGACAGATCAAGATCAAGCTGACGCGCATCGGTGCCCTGGCGAATTGCGTGATCGTGGATAACGGCTCGCGCTCCGCACGGGACGCCTCGGACAATAAATTGCGAATTGCCAAAGACCTTGCCAGAGCCCTCGGTGGTCGAATCGAGCAGGGTTTTGGAACCGAGTTCACGTCGGTTGTCCTGTCGTTCCCACTGACCGAGCGCGAGCGAGGCGCGAACTGGACTATCGCAACGCGTCAGTTGAAGCCCCCGCGCAGTACGCGAGCGATTGGAAAGCTCGCTGCGAGAGCGATCGCCCTCGATCAAGGCAGCCGCCTTGTTGCAAGCCAACCCGAACGGAAGCTTTCTCGCCAGCACGGGGGCGAATTGGCTGTTCCGCGCCAGGCCCCTGATGTGCTGGGCGAGTTGTTGTCACCTCCCCATCGCACGGACGCGCCATGACATTCCAGGCTTCCAATAATACCCGCAACCTTCGATCTCGAGGTGCGTCGAAGGCTCTCGTCGTAGCGGTCGCGCTTGTCGCAACCGCGCTGGGCGGCTGCAATGACCACGCCGCACCGACGAGCAGCCGCGCAGCGATTGTCCGCACGGCGGTCGTGCAGCCGCGGGAACGGCAGGCCTCCCTCACGTTGACCGGCGAGGTCCAGGCGCGCTTCCATGCCGATCTCTCGTTCCGCATCAGTGGCCGCGTGATTGCGCGCATGGTCGATGTCGGCGCGCACGTTAACGCAGGCGAGGTCCTGGCGCTTATCGATCCGGCGGAGCAGCAGGCCGATGTCGATGCCGCGACTGCGGCAGTGGCGTCCGCGGAAGCTCAATTGCGTGTGGCGAAAGCTACCTTCGAGCGGCAGAAAGCGCTGATCGCAAGCGGCTTCACCACCCGCACGGTCTACGATCAGGCACAGGAAGGCTTGCGAGCTGCGGAAAGCGAGTTGGAGGCGGCAAAAGCGCAGCTTGGCACGTCGAGGGACGCGCTTGGCTATACCACATTGCGCGCCGAGGCGGACGGCGTCATCACCGCACGCAACCTGGAGGTCGGCCAAGTGGTGCCGGCGGCGCAACCCGTATTCTCGCTGGCGCACGACGGAGAGCGGGATGCCGTCTTCGACGTCTACGAATCCGCCTTCCTTGGCCAGACCGCCAGCCGCAACGTCGTGCTGGCGCTGGTCTCCGATCCAAGCCTGACGGCGATCGGGCAGGTCAGGGAAGTCTCGCCGGCCGTTGACGCGAAGAGCTCCACTATCCGCGTCAAGGTGTCGATCCAGGATCCGCCGGCCGCGATGACGCTCGGCAGCGCCATCGCAGGAACGGTGAGGGCCGTGCCGCAGCAGCAGATTGCGCTGCCCTGGAGCGCATTGATGGCGGCGGGCGAGGAGGCCGCCGTCTGGACCGTCGACCCCTCGACACGAACCGCGTCGCTGAAGCCGGTAACGCTCGGTGGCTACGAGGCGGGCGAGGTGTTGATCAAGGCGGGGCTCGAGCCCGGCGAACGCGTCGTGATCGACGGCGGCAAGCTATTGAGCGTTGGCCAGCTTGTGACCTTTGAAGGAGACCGGTCATGAAGATCCAGGTCATGATCGCCGGCACGCTGGCGCCGGCATTGCTGCTCGCCGGGTGTCATGAGGAGACGAAGGCGCCGGAGCCGGTTCGACCCGTGCTCTCAATGCTCGTTGAGCCGAACCACGGAGATCGGACGGTTGCCGTCGGCGTCGTAGAGCCCCGCTACAAGACCAATCTCGGCTTCCGCGTGCTCGGACGGCTGACCTCGCGCCCCGTCTATGTCGGCGATCTCGTCAGCGAAGGCCAGATTGTCGGCGCCCTCGATCCCACGGCTCTCGACCTTGCCGTCCGCTTGGCAAGAGCGCAGCTTGCGAAGGCCCAGGCGCAGCTTGCAACGGCAAAAGCGACGGAGGAGCGGCAGCGCACGCTCATCACCAGCGATGCGACCACCAGGCAGACGCTGGACAATGCCGAGCAGGCCCGCGCCGGTGCCGAAGCAACCGTCGCGCACGAACAAGCGAACCTGACCAAGGCGATCGAGCAGCTCGGATATGCGCAGATCAAGGCCGACTTCGGTGGCGTCGTCACCGCAGTCGGCGCGGAAGTCGGCCAGGTGGTCTCCCCCGGCCAAAGCGTGGTCACGGTCGCAAGGCCCGAAATCCGCGAAGCCGTCGTCGATATCGGCGAGGATCTTCCTGCTCCGCTCGAAATCGGTCTGCCGTTCACCGTCAGCCTGCAACTCCTTCCAGCGGTTCAGGTCGAAGGCAGGGTTCGCGAAATCGCGCCGCAGGCCGATCCGGTGACGCGCCTGCGACGAGTTCGGATTGGGCTCGACAACCCCCCGGAAAGCTTCCGTCTCGGCGCAACCGTCACGGTAAAGTTGGGCAAGGATCAGACCCCGATCCTGCGCCTGCCCGCATCGGCCGTGCTCGCAAAGGACGGCGCCAATTTCGTCTGGGTGGTCGATCAGCCCGCCAGCACCGTGTCGCTGCAGAAAATCGATGGCATCGCCGACCCAAGCGGAATTCGCATCATCGCCGGACTTGCTCCCGGCGCGCGCGTCGTTACCGCCGGCGTCCACAGCCTCAACTCGGGACAGCAAGTCCGTATCGAACAGGATCAGAAACCATGAAGTCGTTCAACCTTTCCGACTGGGCGCTCGGCCATCGCTCGCTCGTCTGGTATTTCATGATTGCCTTCATGGCGGCAGGCCTTTTTGCCTACCTCCAGCTCGGGCGGCAGGAAGATCCTGATTTCACCATCAAGACCATGGTGATCCAGGTCCAGTGGCCCGGCGCCTCACCCGAGGAGATGACACGCCAGGTCACAGACCGGATCGAGAAGAAGTTGGAAGAGCTGGAATCGCTCGACTACACCAAGAGCGTGACGGTCGCAGGCCAGACCACCGTCTTCGTCTACTTGCGCGACAGCACCAAGGCGGCGGATGTGAAGCCCACCTGGGTCCGAGTCCGCAACATGATCGCGGACATCAAGGGCGACTTCCCGCAAGGCGTGATCGGACCCGGTTTCAATGATCGCTTTGGCGACGTGTTTGGCAACATCTACGCCTTCACCAGCGACGGCTTGAGCCAGCGACAGCTCCGCGATGAGGTCGAGGATATCCGAGCCAAGGTGCTGACCGTGCCTGATGTCGGCAAGGTCGACATTCTCGGCGCACAGGACGAGGTGATCTATCTCGAATTCTCTACCCGAAAGGTTGCGGCTCTCGGCCTCGACGTTCACTCGATCATGAACTCACTGCAGGGGCAGAACGCCGTCGCGCCATCTGGCGTGCTCCAGGAGGGACCGGAGCGGATCAGCGTCCGCGTCAATGGACAGTTCACCTCCGAGGCGAGCCTGAAGGCGGTCAATCTGCGCATCAACGATCGCTTCTTTCCGCTAACGGACGTTGCGACCATCACGCGCGGCTACGCCGATCCGCCACAGACTCTGTTCAGGTACAACGGCCAGCCTGCGATCGCGCTCGCGATCGGCATGAAGTCCGGCGCCAACCTGCTGCATTTTGGCGAGGCGCTGAAGGAGGAGATGACGAAGATCATTGCCGACCTGCCGATCGGGGTCGGCGTGCACCTGGTTGCTGATCAGCCGGTGGTGGTCGAGCATGCCGTCTCCGGCTTCACGGAGGCGTTGTTCGAGGCCGTAATCATCGTGCTCGTGATCAGCTTCCTCAGCCTCGGTTTGCGCGCCGGACTCGTGGTCGCCATCGCCATTCCGCTGGTGCTTGCCATCACGTTCGTGGTGATGGCCTATTGCGGCATCTCCCTGCAGCGCATTTCGCTGGGTGCGCTAATCATCGCCCTCGGCCTTCTGGTCGACGACGCCATGATCGCCGTCGAAATGATGGTGGCGCGGCTCGAGGTCGGCGATCCCCTCGAAAAGGCGGCAACCCATGTCTATACCTCGACCGCGTTCCCCATGCTGACCGGTACGCTGGTGACTGTGGCCGGGTTCATCCCGATCGGGCTCAACAGCAGCAATGCCGGCGAGTTCACCTTCACGCTTTTCGTGGTGATTGCGGTCTCTCTGCTGGTGTCGTGGATCGTAGCCGTGCTGTTCACGCCATTGCTCGGCGTCACCATCCTTCCGGCCAAGATAAAAGGCCATCATGAGCAGAAGGGCCGCGTCACGCAAATGTTCGCGCACCTGCTACTGTTCTGCATGCACCACCGCTGGAGCACCATTGCGGTGACGGTTGCGGCTTTCCTGTTCGCTATGGTGGGTCTGCAGTTCGTGCAGCAGCAGTTCTTTCCGTCATCGGATCGTGCCGAGCTCGTGATTGATTGGAACCTGCCGCAGAACGCCTCGATTACCAACACCAATGCGCAGATGGCTCGCTTTGAGCGCGAGCAGTTGCAGGGCAACGCTTCCGTCGATCACTGGTCGACTTATGTTGGCGTTGGAGCCCCGCGGTTCGTGCTGTCCTTCGACTTGCAGACTGCAAACACCTGGTTCGGACAGCAGGTAATCGTGACCAAGGGCGGCATCAAGGCGCGCGACAAGATCAAGGCCGAGTTCGAGGACTATCTGAAGAAAACGTTTCCGGGGACCGACACCTACGTCAAGTTGCTGGAGGTCGGGCCGCCCGTGGGACGTCCGGTTCAGTATCGCCTGAGCGGGCCCGATATCGCCAAGGTCCGCGAGCTTTCCCAGAAGCTCGCCGGCATCGTCCGGAGCAGTCCCGATCTTGGCAACGTGGTGTTCGACTGGATGGAGCCTGCCCGCGTCGTCAAGGTCGACGTCCTCCAGGACAAGGCGCGCCAGCTCGGGGTGACGTCGGAAGACATTGCCACGACCCTGAATTCCGTGCTCGAGGGCTCGCCGATCACGCAGGTGCGCGACAGCATCTATCTCGTCAACGTCACGGGACGCGCCACTGCGCCGGAACGGGCCTCGATTGATACACTCCGCGATCTGCAGTTGACCGGCCTCGGCGGGCGGTCCGTGCCGCTCGGCGCCGTCGCCAATCTGCGCTACGAGCTTGAGCAGCCGACGATCTGGCGGCGAGCGCGGATTCCCACGGTCACGCTGAAAGCTGCCGCTATCACCAATGTCCAGCCGAAGACGATCGTGGACGCGCTGGCGCCGAAGGTCGCAGAATTTTCCAAGGAACTGCCGGCAGGGTATTCGATGAAGATCGGTGGCTCCGTCGAAGAAAGCGCCAAAAGCCAGGCGCCGATCCTCGCCGTCGTTCCGCTCATGCTGTTCGTCATGGCCACCGTGCTGATGGTCCAGCTACAGAGCTTCTCGCGGCTGTTCCTGGTGTTTGCCGTTGCGCCGCTCGCGCTCATCGGCGTCGTCATGGCGATGGTCCCGAGCGGTGCGCCGCTCGGCTTCGTCGCGATCCTTGGCGTTCTGGCGCTGATCGGCATTCTGATCCGCAACTCGGTGATCCTGATCGTGCAGATCGAAGATCTGAAGAAGGAGGGATGGCCGGCCTGGGATGCCGTGGTCGAGGCCACCGAGCACCGCATGCGTCCGATTCTGTTGACCGCGGCCGCCGCAAGTCTCGCGCTCATTCCAATCGCCCGCGAGATTTTCTGGGGCCCGATGGCCTACGCCATGATGGGCGGCATCATCGTTGGCACGCTGCTGACGCTGTTGTTCCTGCCGGCGCTGTATGTTGCGTGGTTCAGGATCCACCCTGACCAGGGCGATGAATCGCCTGCGCATGAACCTGAAGCGTTTGCGCATGAAAAGCAGGCCGAACAGATAGCCGCTCACGACGCGCCAGAGCTGCTGCTCGAGACGCAAATCTAGAACGGAGACGACGATGCCCTCGAAGAGATTCTTGACCTTTGCCGTCGGTGTGACGCTCGGAACGATTTTGCCCGTGCCCACTGCGGCCTTTGCGCAATTTCCTCCACCTCCGCCGATGGCGCCCGCCGGACCTCCTCCGATGCCCGCCGCAGGTCCGCCGGCCTTCGCAGGCCCTCCTCAGCCTGGCCCTCGCGCCGGCCTCGGCGATCCAGCGCCTCGCCTCGGTCCGGCGGCCGGGCCGCGCGCTGATTTCACCGCGGCCAGAAGCATTGGCGGCACGCCGGCAGTCGTAAACTCGGCGCGCGCCGCGTCGGTCAACATCAGCCGCTCCGGAGCCTACGGCTACCATGTCGGTGGAGCGCAATATAGTCGTCGCGCGGCTTACGCTGCTTCTGCTTACATAACCGGCGCTTACGCTGGCTATGCGTCTAGTAGTGTAGCTCGCGCTACGGCTATTATTCCGGTAGTGACTGCCAATATGTCTACAGGCGTTATCGGCGCATTCTAGTTTGCGACTAGCTCCACTTGTAAGCGCAAACGTTATGCAACGCAGTTTGCCCGCGCAGCCCGGGTGCAGGATGGCTATGGTGGTGCGACGAATGCCCATTTTCGACCGGATAAGGCCAGGTGCGACACAAGGGCCAAGCGGAAGTGAAGCGACACGCAACTCCCTATGCCGAAATGCGGTGAGGCATCGTGCTGCCCATGATAACCAAGGGGCTCCGGTTGAATGAGCTGGCGGAAAAATCCTGAGGATGCGATGCTGCTCCTCGAACAATGCCCGTGGCCGCATGTGTTCGAGCGGCGGTTAGACCCGACGCTGAGACAGAGCCTTGTCATCGGCGTGCTCTTTCACGTTCTGCCTTGGAAGCGTATCGTTTCGATCGACCGAGGTCGCCTTCAGCGGCCCCGTGGTTCAGAAGATTCTCGTCGATCTCAGAAACTCTCGAAAAGAACCGGGAGGGACCCCTCATGGATGTCGCAAGGCTAAAATATTACGGGTGGGGCCGTGAAGGAGAAGGCATGAGCGCAGAGGAGCGAAACTTCGTTCTCGGCCGCTATCATGCGAAGTTTGGAACTGGCGAGTTCGATACGATCGCAGTCCCGCGCCTTGAAGACCTCTTCCTGCGGGAGCCGCGCGTGCTGCCGCCGGCTTCGCTGTCACCCTTCTGCACGGCGGAACGCTACGATCGCGCCGCGCACACCTATGGCAAGTCATATCCGGACTACGTCAGAGCGATGCTCGGCAACTACGATTGTGCGCCCGACGTCGTGGCCTATCCGCGAAATGAGGCGGAGATTTCCGCTGTGATGGACTGGGCGGGTTCTGTCGGCGCTTCGCTGACGCCTTTCGGGGGCGGATCCAGTGTCTGCGGCGGAGTCGAGCCGCGGGTTGACGGCATCAAGCATAAATCTGCCGTTACCCTCGACCTGCGCAATCTCGCTAAAGTCGTCGAAGTGGATCCGGTATCCCGCGCTGCATTGATTGAAGCCGGCACCTTTGGCCCATCTTTGGAAAACCAGCTCAAGCCCCATGGTTTCACATTGCGGCACTTCCCGCAGAGTTTTGAATATTCGACGCTCGGCGGCTGGATTGCGACCCGATCGGGCGGCCATTTCGCCAGCCTTCACACTCACATCGACGATTTCGTCGAAAGCCTGCGCGTCGTGACGCCAGCTGGTGTGGTCGAAACGCGCCGGCTTCCCGGGTCGGGTGCGGGTCCGAGTCCCGACCGGATGTTCATCGGCTCGGAAGGAGTTTTGGGTGTGATTTCGCGCGCCTGGATGCGATTGCAGCCCCGTCCAAAATTCCGCGCCGGCGCGTCCGTTCGTTTTCCGTCGTTCTTCGATGCTGCGCGCGCCGTGCGTGCAGTCGCGCAAGCGGGCCTCTATCCATCAAATTGTCGGATCCTGGACTCACAGGAGGCCTTTAACACTGGTGCAGCCGATGGGAGCGTTGCCATCATGGTGCTCGCGTTCGAGTCGGGCGATCATCCGATGGACGCCTGGATAGCGCGCGCGCTGGAATGCTGCACCGACCATCGGGGAACGCCGGAGCCGGCAAAGGCGAGCGGCGCGCATCTGGAAGGTGCGGCGGGCATCTGGCGCAATGCATTCATTCGGATGCCCTATGCGCGCGAATTTCTAACGCCCGCAGGCCTCATCAACGATACGTTCGAGACTGCCGTCACCTGGGATCAGTTCGAAGGCTTTCACGACAACGTCAAAGGGGCGACCGAGCGCGCCATTCTTGAAGCAACTGGCGTCAGGGGTGAAGTCACTTGCCGTTTCACCCACCTCTACCCGGACGGGCCTGCACCCTATTTCACTTTCCATGCTCTTGGTCGCCACGGCGGACTTCTCGAGCAGTGGCAGGCCATCAAGAACGCGGCAAGCGACGCGCTGATCGCGGCAGGTGGCACAATCACGCATCATCATGCGGTCGGCCGCGATCACAGGCCGTGGTATGACCGGCAACGGCCGGAGCTTTTCGCAGCCGCATTGCGGGCAGCCAAGCGGGAACTGGATCCGCTATGCATACTCAACCCGGGCGTCCTGATTGATCCGTAGGCGCATTTTGGCGAAAGCACTGTCTCCGCTTGGCGCCTTGCCGGGCTCCGTGTAGCGAGGTCTTAATGGGCAGCTCTTGGCGCCCATCTGCCTGGGACCCGTGAGACTATTCTTTGATGACCTCTATGTGGGTTGAATGCGGACCGGCGGCACGATCGAACTCTCCGCCTCAACGAAGCGTGCCATCCGTATGCGGCGCATCAGCGGAGCGTCTAATCTTGTTCAGATCAACTTCCCCATTGCTACGGCGGTATCCGCCATGCGGCACGAGAATCCCCACTCGTTGTCATACCAGGACATCACGCGCACCAGCGTGCCGTCCAAGACCTTCGTCTGATCCATGTGAAAGACGGAACTGTGCGGATCGTGGTTGAAGTCGACGGAAACATTAGGATTGTTGGTATAGCCAAGAATCCCCTTGAGCTGCTGGTCGGCGGCTCGCTTGATCGCGGCGTTCACCTCGTCCTTCGATGTGGCCCTCTTCGCGACGAACTTGAAATCGACCACCGAAACATTTGGCACTGGAACGCGAATGGCGACACCGTCAAGTTTGCCGTTCAGTTCCGGCAACACGAGGCCGACCGCCTTTGCCGCGCCTGTTGAGGTCGGGATCATCGACATCGCCGCGGCTCGCGCGCGGTACAAGTCTCTGTGCAATGTATCAAGCGTCGGCTGATCGCCGGTATAGGCATGGATCGTTGTCATGAAGCCCTTTTCGATCCCGATCGCATCGTTGAGCACCTTGGCAACGGGCGCCAGACAGTTGGTTGTGCACGAGGCGGCGGAGACGACCCTGTGCTCCTTCGACAGCGCGCCGTGGTTAACGCCGTAAACTACCGTGATATCGGCGCCGTCGGCGGGCGCAGAGACTAGGATGGCCTTTGCGCCCGCTGTGAGGTGAGCGGAAGCTTTGGCCTTCGAGTTGAAGACGCCCGTGCATTCGAGCGCGATGTCAACGCCGAGGTCCTTCCATGGCAGACTTGAGGGATCCTTGATCGCGGTCACCCTGACCTTGCGGCCGCCAACGCTGATGGCGTCGCCTTCAACCGTTACTTCACCTGGGAAGCGGCCGTGCACGGAATCGTATCGTAGAAGGTGCGCGTTGGTCTCGACAGGCCCCAGGTCATTGACCGCGACCACCTCGATATCCTTGCGGCCGTCTTCGATGATGGCCCTGAGAGTATTGCGGCCGATGCGGCCGAATCCATTGATGGCGATGCGAATGGTCATTTCTTCGGCTCCCTTTCCTGGCACTACGCTCGACAGTGTTTGGATCGCGAAGACTGCGACGATTGTTTAAACGCGATCTGTGGCGGCCGACCTTGATCTGCGGTCGCTTGCTAGCCTCCTGTGCGATCCGGACACCTGGTCCCGGCTACCGTTTCAAGAGCTATCGCATCGCTTAGGAATCTTTCGCGTATGCAGGCGATTTTTTGCAATCGCAATCAGGTGGCCTGGTTCTGCGAAAGGTCGGCGCATGGTAACGTTTGGTTGGGGTTTGAGCCAAATCAAGTCCACGGGAAGTTGAATGGCAGCTTTGGTCGCGATTGCTCCGCTCGCCCTGATCGTTCTTCTCATGGCCGTATTGCGGTGGTCGGCCGCGAACGCGGGACTGGTCGGACTCGTGGCGGCCACGGCTGGCGCAATCGGATTCTTTGGCTTAGGAACGAGTATCTATGCTGAGCAAGGCCTCGCCGGAACGCTCATCGGAACCGGCGCGGAGGCCATTTTCTCGGCCGTTGACATCCTGTGGATCATCCTGCCGGCCTTGTCTCTCTATGAGCTGCAGCAGCGTTCGGGCGCGATCGATGCTATCCGGACGGGACTGATGAGCCTGTCCTCGGACAAGACCTTGCTTGCTCTCATCATCGCTTGGTTCTTCGCGCCATTCATGGAAGGGGCGGCGGGGTTCGGCACGCCGATAGCTCTGGCTGCGCCTCTGCTGGTCAGCCTCGGCTTCACGCCCGTCGTGGCGGTCGCGTTACCGCTTATTGGTCATGTCACAGGCACTTCTTTTGGCGCGCTCGGCACTCCGATCTTCGCGCAGACCGACGTGTCAGGCGTTAGCGGCAACAGCATCGCGCCGCCGACGGCATTGCTGCACGCGAGCCTGGCGCCATTGCTGGTGCTTTCGATCGTGTTCATCGCGGGCACAGGACGTTTCCAGGCGAAATATGTGGCATGGGCGATCGTCGCCGCCATTTGTTTCCTGCTGCCTTACCTGGCCTTGGCCATTTGGGTGGGACCAGAGCTGCCGACGCTCGGCGGCGCCCTTGCCGGCGGATCGGTATTTGCTTTTGTGCTCAGGCGGGTGCACGCACAGCAATCTAAAAGCCTAGACGCGAGATCGCTTGCCATTGCTGGTCTGCCATATGCCGTCCTGGTTGGTTTAATCCTCGTGACGCGACTCGTTCCGCAGATCCGCGATGCGCTCCGGCACATTGTGCTCGAATGGGGGTTGCCTGGACCGTTCGGCGGTCGCGTAGAGCCCCTCTATCATCCCGGGACCATGCTGCTCGCAGGATTTCTGCTCGGAGGGCTCTTACAGGGGTGCAAGACTGACGATCTGGCCGGTGCCGTCACCACTGCCGTTCGACGGCTAGTTCCCGTTGCAGTTGCCTTATTCGCGATGCTCGCTATAGCCCGGCTGATGGTCCATGCGGGCATGATTGAGGCGCTGGCGGAGACAGCCACGCGGACCGGTCAGGCCTGGCCGCTGCTTGCTCCTTCAGTTGGGGCCATCGGCTCCTTCATCACAGGCTCGACAACCGTCTCCAACATCCTCCTGACGGATCTTCAGCAGGCGGCGGCCGCCAGGCTCGGCTTGCCGATGCTCGCGCTAGTCTCCGCCCAAGGATTCGGAGCTGCCGTCGGCAATTGCGCGGCGCTGCACAACATCATCACAGGCGCCGCGACGGTCGGCCTGCAAGGACGCGAAGGCGATGTGCTGAGAAAGACGGGACCAGTTTGTCTTGGATGCCTGGCGCTCGGGGGCGCTCTGGCGCTGACGCTTGTGCGGTGGTTCCCATTTGGAGGTTGAGAGACGACCGGAGGGTACACATCGTATGCTTTAGCCCACCATCTCGAAGGAAAATGTCTCAGCAGCTCTGTCCTATCAGAAGCCGGCGCGTTGACCGAATCCTGCCATCAATGTGAGGCTGCATGGGATAGGACCGTATAAGCTCATCGGCGCTGCGAACCCGTGCTCAGACCCGGGAGGCCACCATGAACATCGTCGTATTTGAAACCGAGGAATGGGAGCGACCAGCCTTCCTGCGCCTTGAGCCACACCATCGCGTACGATGCATTGCTGAACCGCTCGACAAGCGGAACGCGGCTGAGTTCTCCGACGCCGAGGTTGCCAGCCCATTCGTCAATTCGCGGTTGGACGCATCGGCCCTCTCACAATTTCCGAAGCTAAGACTGATTGCGACGCGATCGACCGGATACGATCACATCGATCTCAATTACTGCGCCACGCACGCCATCACTGTGTCGAACGTGCCTGACTACGGCGACTCGACAGTGGCCGAGCACGTTTTCGCTCTGCTGTTGGGCGTTGCGCGCAAACTCGTGGAGTCGGTGGAGCAGACGCGACGCGGGCGGTTCACGCAGACAGGGCTGCGGGGCTTTGAGCTCCGCGACGGGGTGATCGGCGTAGTCGGCACCGGCCGGATCGGGCTCCGTGTGATCGAAATCGCATGCGGTTTCGGCATGAATGTTCTTGCTTATGATCTCCGACCGGACGAAGCGGCCGCTACCCGGCTCAAGTTCACCTACACCAACCTTGACAAGCTATTGTCCGATTCCGACGTCGTAACGCTGCACGTGCCTGCAACGTCTGGCACCGCTCGCTTGCTCTCGGATCGTGAGTTCTCCCGCATGAAGCCGGGTGCAATCCTGATCAATACCGCACGCGGCCACATCGTTGACGTTGAAGCGCTGGTGCGGGCGCTGGCTGATGGAAGGCTTCGCGGCGCTGGCCTCGATGTCCTGCCGCAGGAACCCTTGATCCGTGAAGAGGCGGCGATCTTCCACCAGGAGGCGGCCCCGGACGCCGACGATTTCAAAGCGCTAGTAGCAAACCACGTGTTGCTGCGCTTTCCGAATGTGATTTGTACGCCGCACAATGCCTACAACACCGAGGCGGCACTGGAGCGAATCGTCGCGACGACACTTTCTAACATCGAGGCATTTGCGCGGGGGACGCCTCAGAACGTTGTATCGGGGCATTGAGGTTCTCGTTGCAGGCGATTTCACTTCTCAAACCAGGATCTTCGTTGTTCAGGACGCCCACAACGGGCTGCCGAGCTAGTGCCCGTGTGGTCACGAGGGACGAACGAGCGTCAGGCTGGTGCGCTCGCCCGGGCGGAGGACGACATGACGGTCGCCGACCGCGATAGAGATCGGTTCCGCCCCACTGGGATCACTCGACAGCGTTAGTGCATCCTGAGTTATGTCCACGCTAAGCGTGTGCTGGCGATAGCGGAGCCGAAAAGCAAGCCGACGCAATTCATCCGGCAGTGCCGGATGGAAATGTAGTTCGTCTCCGCGCAGCTCCAGCCCTGTGAAGCAGCGTTGCAATAGGTCGATCGTGCCAGCCATGGCGCCAAGATGGATGCCTTCGCGCGTGGTTCCTCCTTGAACGTCGCTGATGTCGCTTTGCAGAGCCTCCGTGAACAGCGACCAGGCGCGCTGCCGGCAGGAGCGCGCTAATACCCAGGCATGCGCAATTGCGCTTAAGGTGGAGCCGTGCGAGCTGCGCCGCAAATAGTAGTCGATGGTTCTGGGGATCGTACCAGGATCGAAGGCATAGCCGAGACGGTCGAAGAGCTCCGCCAGTTCTTCTGCAGAAAACACATAGAACAACATCAGGACGTCGGCCTGCTTGGAGAGCTTGTAGCGATTGGGCGTGTCGTTCTCTGCCTCGAGGATCAGATCGAGGCGCATGATGCTTGGATACTTGTGCCGATAAGTATTCCAGTCGAACTCCTGCAGAGCCTCATAGCCCTCAAACTGGCTGAGAATGCCATCGTTATGGAATGGCAGGTAAAGCTTGCAGCTGACATGTTCCAAATGTGCGAGTTCCTCCTGCTCGATCCGCAGGTCCCGACACAGCTCCTCGCAGCGTCCTTGCGGCAACAGTTCAAAGAGGTCGAGCGCGCGCGTTATGCACCAAGCCGCCATGACATTGGTGTATGCGTTGTTGTCCAAGCCCGGCGCATCGCGATCAGGATAGCCGTCGTGGAATTCGTCCGGGCCCATGACGCCGCGAATATCGTAGCGGCCGCGTGCTTCGTCCCATTGCGCGATGCTGCCCCAGAAGCGGGCGATCTCGAACATCAACTCGGCGCCGAAGGAGTAAAGGAAATCGGCATCGTCGGTCGCTTGGTAGTACTGCCAGACATTGTAGGCAACCGCCGCGCCAACATGGCGCTGAAGATGCGTGTCGTCCTTGATCCAGTTGCCGGAACGAGGGTTGAAGTACATGACGTCGGTTTCTTCGCGCCCATCGCTGCCGCTCTGCCACGGGTACATTGCACCGCGGAATCCAGCTTGCCGGGCGGCCCATCGTGCTTCGTCGAGGCGCCGGTAGCGGTAGAGCAGCAGCGCACGAGCGAGGATCGGCAGGTGCAAGCTCAATAATGGGAAGATGAATAGCTCGTCCCAGAAAATGTGGCCGCGATATCCCTCGCCATGCCAGCCGCGGGCAGGGATGCCGGCGTCCAGCTCCATGCTGTGACTGGAAGCTGTCTGGAGCAGATGGAAGAGGTGCAGGCGCACAGCCAAATGCGTCTCCTCCGCTTCGTCGCTGCCGACATCGAGCAGATCAAGATCAGTGCGCTCCCACAGGTATGCCCAGGCACGTTCATGGGTTTTCAGAAGTGCATCAAAGCCGTCGGCCCGCACGATCGCAGTGCGCGCCGCAGTTTCTGGATCCGCGATGGCGCGATCTCTGGAGGTATACAGCGCGATGATCTTCTCGATTTCAGTGCTGACGCCCGGCATGACGTCAAGCATGACGTCGTAGCCAACACGTGCGGCTTCCTTGATCGGGCGCTTGTCGACGGCGACATCGAGACCGCGTACGCTTACCTCAATCCGCGCGGCCTGCGCGATCCGCAGTTTCGACTGCGTCGTCTCGACCTGGAGCAGCATGGAGCAGGGTGCAATGGTGGTCGCGTCGCACACGCGCAGATTCCTGCTTGCAAACGCTTTGTAGCGCAGCACGCCGGTATTGGCGACGTCGCCATCCAGCATGGCGCGCACCGTGAGCCGGCCCGACCAGTTCTCCGAAGTGATGGTGACATGCTGGCCGGCGAGGTGCTGGGCGTCCATGTGCACGAACCGGCGCTCGGCGAGGCTGGTTTCCCGCCCGTGCGCGTCGCGTACCCGCAAAGTTCGCAAGTAAAGGCCGCGGCGCAGATCGAGCGTTAGCCGATACCCAAGGATTTCGATGCGACGCAGGTCGAACCATTCTCCTTCATCGATTCGGAACGTCAGTGGCAGCCAGTTGGGGAGGTTGACCAGGTCCTCGTTCTCGATCGGACGGCCATCGATCAGCGTCGTGAGCCGGTTGTAGGCGCCGGCAAGATACGTGCCGGGATAATACAGATCATCAGCGCGTGCCTCGGCAGCCGCTCCGCGAGTCACGAAGTACCCGTTGCCGACGGCGAACAGGGTTTCGCGACGGCCTTCCAAGGAAGGATCGAAACCCTCATGGGCAAACAGCCACGGGTCCGGTCTAGCCTGTGCTGCCGGATGGCAGGTCTCTGTCCCTGGTTGCGCGATGAACGGGTCGAGCCGATGCACATCCAGCCGAGTCGTGCGCCGCCGTGCCAGCCCATCCTCCCATTCCAAATCGATCTGGTTGAGGTCGGCGACAACGATATCGGCGCCGGCGTCTTTCAGGGCCGTCCCATGGCCGGTCCGGTCGATGCCGATGACAAGGCCGAAGCCGCCGGCGCGTCCCGCGGCCACTCCGGCAATCGCGTCCTCGATGACGACGGTGCGCTCGGGCGAGGTCCCGAGGCGTCGCGCCGCCTCAAGAAACGTGTCCGGCGCTGGCTTCCCTCGCAGCCCCGACGCCGCGGCATCCTGTCCGTCGACGCGAGCATCGAACAGCCGGTCGAGTCGCGTGGCTTGCAGAACCTCTCGGCAGTTTCGGCTCGCCGAAACCACCGCCGTACTGAGGCCGAGGGCGCGTAGACGCCGTATCAGCGCCAGCGTGGACGGATAGATGTCTACCCCCTTGCTGCGCATCCGCTCCAGAAACAGCCCGTCCTTTCGCTTGGCGAGGCCGTGGACGGTTTCGGCTTCGGGGCCGTCCGCTTCGCCGCCTTCCGCTATCTCCATAACTCGAGCGGACAGAAAGGCACGAATAGCCTCCTCGCGGGGACGCCCGTCGATGTAGCTGTGATAATCCTGGAGCGTGAGTGGCGCAAAGCTAACGCCGGTGCGGCGGGTGGCGCCTTCGAAAAAGGCATCGAAGGTTTGCTGCCACGCCTGGAAATGGATGCGCGCGGTATCCGTAATCACGCCATCAAGATCGAAGGCTGCGGCATCAAATCGCGACGGAATAAGACCGGCAATGCGAGACATCCCTGGGCTCGGCATCGGGCTTGTTTGTGAAGACATCACAGGTCCCTCAATAGCCGTTCAGCTTGAGTTTCGTCGCGCGCCCGTTCTGGCTCAGCTCAAATGGAGCGGCTTCGCTCTACGTACCGTGCCGCGCCGAGTAGACCTGCGTGAGGACGCAAGATCTGATCGATCGGTATCCCGTCCAGGTATGAGCTGAACCGTCCCTTTGCGACGAAAGCTCCGGTCAATGCTTCCACATCCCATAGTGGCCGCAGCCCGCGGCATAGTCCGCCAGTGATGACGACTCCGCCGCTGGTCAGAAGGGTCAGCGCGAGGCTGCCCGCCGTAGAACCGAGGATGGATGAGAAGATCCTTATTGCCTCACGACAGGTGGGGCACTGACCTGCTGCAGCGCGCGCCGAAACGTCTCTTGGATCCTGAACGTCGATGATCTGCCCGTTGATCTCGGCCAAAGCCGTCGCGATCGACAACAGTCCCGATCCTGACAGCAACCGCTCAACTGACACATGTGCATGTTGATCCTGAAGACGCGACTGGATTTCCGCCTGCAGGCGGTCCGTCGGGGCGAATGTTGCATGTCCGGCCTCGCTCGGGAGGCCGACAAACGTACCCGCATTGTTCAGCAGAAAAGCGACTCCGAGGCCGGTTCCGGGTCCAATCACCAGGCTAGGGTGCTCCGGATTGCGGGTTCCCGATTTCACCGCGCCGATCTCATCGGGCTGCAACGCAGCAAAGGACAATGCTTGGGCGACGAGATCGTTGATGACGATCAGCTTGCGCAAGCGGAGTCGCCGGCGCACATCCTCGATCGAGAATCGCCAAGTGCTGTTGCTGAACCAGACATCATCACCCAATACGGGACCGGCTACCGCAAGCACCGCATCTTCCACCTTCGGAGCACGAGACAGATAGTCCTCTGCTGCGTCAGCGAGATTGGGATATTGAGCAGCAGGGAGCTTGCGTACGTCGCGGGGACACTTGCCCGGCTCTGCAATCGCAAACCTTGCGTTGGTTCCACCAATGTCGCCGACTAGCCGCATGGCTCTCAGCCTCCAACGGTGATAACTTTCAACCTTTCTATCCCCAGGCGAGAAGGCTTACGCCATGATACAGCAGCCGGAGATAGCCTCAAAGCCGATCGTTACGCTGACGCTGAGCCCGACCATCGATCTCGCGTTCAAGTCAAACGAGATCAGACCGATCCGTAAGAACCGAGCGGTAGGACAGCGCACTGACGCTGGGGGTGGCGGCATCAATGTCGCGCGCGTGCTGAAGGAACTGGGCCTTGGGTCCTATGCTATCTACCTTTCCGGCGGCGCAACTGGACTCGTCTTGAACGAACTCGTCGCGAAATTGGGCGTGCCGGGAAAATGCATCGAGGTAGCCGGCGGCACTCGCATCAGTTTCACGGTCTTGGAAGAGATTTCGGGGCTAGAGTATCGTTTCGTAAGCGAGGGCTCGGCCCTTGTCGAGGCGGAGTGGCAATCGGCTCTATCCGAACTTGGCGAATGCGATGCAGACTATGTCGTCGCGAGCGGCAGCCTGCCGCCCGGGGTTCCCATCGATTTTTACGCCCGCCTGGCGCGCATTGTGAGGCGTAAGGGAGCACGCCTGATCCTTGACACGTCAGGGCCTGCACTCCACGCCGCGATATCGGCAGGGGGCATTTATCTCGCCAAGCCCAGTTTCGGGGAGTTCGAGATTCTGACACACCGAAAGATTGAATCCGCCGAGGAACTTGTCGAGGCGGCGACATCTTTGGTGGCCAATGGCTCCGTCGAAAACCTTGCTGTCAGCATGGGGCGCGATGGTGCGTTGCTCGCGTATCCCTCCGGCACGTTGCGCCTGAGAGGTCCCAAGGTGAAGGCCGTGAGCGCCGTCGGGGCTGGCGACAGCTTCGTGGCGGCCATGACTTTCGCGCTTGCGCGCCGACAAAGTGTCGAGGACGCCTTCATGCTCGGCATGGCCGCCGGAGCCGCGGCCGTCCTGACCCATGGCACCCAATTGTGCCGACGGGAGGATGTCGAGCGTCTCCATGCTGAAGTGGTGGCCGAGCGCGCGCGTATCGATGCAACCACGTAGCGCGATGAAAGCGCGCGGATGTCTTTGAGAACGTCAGTCTGCTTGGCAGCGTGGCGTCGATCTCGCAAGTCGCTCCGAGCCCGCCCGGACAGCCGGATGAAGACAGACCAAGCGGTCGCCGTTTCAATGTTGTTGTAGACGGTGCGGCCTTCTTTACGGCCGCGGTGATCGAGGCGAGGTTGTCCGCCGCCTCTTTGGTGACTTCGATGCCCTTGAGCCCCATCGCAACGCCGATATCGGGCTTCTTCAGCGCAGGGGCATTCGTCGGACAACCCAAGGGGTGCTAGTGCGACAAGAGTACGGGAATTGCGATCCTGGCCTCGAAGACATCTCGAGTTGCGCTACCGAGCATTAGGGTGCGCTCGAATCCGTGCGCGAATGCGCCCATCACAAGCAGATCTGCGTCTGCTTGCCGCGCATAGGCCAGAAGGGTTGCGCCGACGTTCAGAGCCTCACGGTGGATGGTACTGAACTTGGCATTAACCTGCCAGCGCGCCAGATAGCGGCAGAGTGCGTCTCCAGAATGCGGCGTCGAAAACGGCTTGTCATCAATGACCGATACGACGAGCACCTCGCGCGCTCCAACGAGAAGTGGCAAGGCATCGTGAACTGCACGAACCGCGGAGCGTGTCCCGTCCCACGCAATGACAATCCGGCTTTCTGGGAGTGCAAGGGTGCCTGGTGGCACCAGGACAATTGGTCGACCACTGCCAAACAGGGCTGCCTCGACGAGGTCTTTGCGGGGCGAATCGAGTGGTCCGCGCACATCGATAATCAGAATATCACGCACCTGGGTACAATGGATGACGCGTTCGCGAAGTGATATGGACGGGCTTTCGGCTGGTAGAATGTCACACAGTACGTTTGCCTCTGCCAGGGCGGACTGAACGAGCTCCGCCGTTCGTGCGGCCCGTTCAGTTCGTGATGTTTGCTTCCTGGGAGCGCTCCCGGCTTGTCGGATGTCCGGCTCAGGCGGCAAATCGGCGAGGTCGGCCTCGATCTCCGTGATCAATGCAGACAGACGCGCCCCGTACATGCGAGCCAGGCCGATCGCATAACGCGTGCCGCCAGAGAGATCATCTCTGCCCGCCGAAGGAGAAAGGAAAACGAGTATGTCCTTCATTGGCCAGCAATCCCCTCAAGAGGTGAGCGTTTAGCCGCCTGCGCAGCAAGCCCGTTAAGGAAGTCGCTTCCTTTGCCTCGCAATCCTATTCCCTGTTTCAGGTGATCCCACTTAGTGGATCCAACCACACGTAACAGATAGGATGGCGAGACGTTCCAGATCAGAATCCCGCACCGCTCTAGCGAACAATCTACACAACCCGCAGTGTACGAGCCCGGCATAAAAATGCTAGAAGTGTCTGCAGAAACTGCGCGCAAGGCGTTGCTGACGATCAGAAAGCCTGATCGGGTCAGGGGCGAAGGAAAATTCGCGCGCCTTCGTACGAAGCTGGTTCAAAGTCCTCCATTGGCGGCGCGGTTGCGACGATCTCGCTTCTATGAAGGGTGAGTTTGCTTATGTGAGCAACAGTCATCGTGCCGGAATGGGTCGTGTGCATAAAGGATTAATCGCTTATGCGTCTTCGACGGGCAAAAATCGTGGCAACCGTTGGTCCCGCCAGCGCTTCGCCGGAGATGCTCAAGGAGCTCTTTGTTGCAGGCGTGGACACATTCCGTCTCAACTTCAGCCACGGAACCCAGGAAGATCATGCAAGTGTCCATGCCGCGATCCGCGCGCTCGAGCAGAAGCTGCAGCGACCGATCGGCATTCTGATGGATCTTCAGGGCCCGAAAATCCGCATTGGCACGTTGCGTGATCAGAAGCTCATGGTCCGGTCCGGCGACTCCATCCGGTTTGTTCGCTCCGGATCGGAAGGGGATAGCCGAGCCATACCGTTGCCGCACCCGGAAATCTTCGCAGCGCTTGCGCCTGGCGACGATCTATTGATCGACGACGGCAGAGTACGCGTTCGCGCGACTAGCCTGAGCAATGACGACATCGAGGCCGAAGTGATTGTTGGTGGAGCGATCTCGAACCACAAAGGCGTCAATTTGCCCGGAACGGTTCTGAATCTGTCGCCGCTCACCGCCAAGGATCGTGCCGATCTGGAATTCGGCTTGCGTCTTGGCGTGGACTGGGTGGCTCTTTCGTTTGTTCAGAAACCGTCGGACATGATCGAAGCACGAACGCTGATCGGCGGACGCGCAGGGCTCATGGCGAAGATCGAAAAACCGGCTGCACTCGAGCGGATCGATGACATCATCCAGATGTCGGACGCGATCATGGTCGCGCGCGGCGATCTTGGGGTCGAGATTCCACATGAGGAGGTACCTGGTCGTCAGAAGGAGCTGGTGCGTGCTTGCAGGCTGGCCGTCAAGCCGGTGATCGTTGCGACTCAAATGCTCGATTCCATGGTGGCAGCCCCGACGCCTACACGCGCCGAGGCTTCAGATGTCGCAACCGCAATCTACGACGGCGCGGATGCCGTAATGTTGTCGGCGGAGTCGGCCACCGGCCAGTACCCGCGCGAAGCCGTCGAAATGATGGACCGCATCATCCGCAGCACGGAACAGCACAAGATGTATCGCTCGATCATCGAAGCAACCCAGCCCGATGAGGAACAGACTCTGCCGCATGCGGTTGCTGCGGCGGCGGCCGACTTGGCGTCGGCGATCCGTGCGGCGGCCATCGTCGCCTATACCTCAAGCGGGACAACGGCCGCACGTGTCGCTCGGAAGCGACCCAGGGTGCGGATCCTGGCCACCACGACGAGTGTAGAAGTGTCCCGTCGTCTCTGCCTCTTGTGGGGTGCACACAGCGCGCTTTCCGAGCACGTGCAAAGCTACGAAGACATGGTGAGCCGCGCGACCGAGCTTGCGAAACGGGAAGGGTTCGCCAGCACCGACGATACTTTGGTGGTCGTGGCCGGAATACCGTTAGGTGAGGGCGGGACAACCAACAATCTGCGCGTCGTTTCGGTTTCCTGATTCCGAGATAGCGGGTAGAGCCCCTCTGCTCTGCAGCCAAGCCCCGAAAGCGCGTGACATCTCGTCGGTCTCGCCGTAGGTCAGCCCTTTGTCCATGCAGATAAATGCAGTGTGCTCGCGATATTTGGCGAAGCGTTCTTCGAGCATCGCAACGAGCGATGCGGATCGCGACGGGTCGATCTCCGTCGAGAATCCGCGGCGGGTAGTGCTTGAGCCAGATGCGCTCCATGGCGCTCCTCCCGACGACCAGCAGCTACCGCGACCCGGCTGGCCAGACCTCCGTAAAAGCCGGCTTTCCCTAGACTGCCGGAAAGCGCGGCCATTGCCCCACGCTGAGGTTGGTGAAACATGACAAGAACGTTCTGAGACGGACCCGGGGAAGCAAAGGGCGCCGACAAGTTTATGATTTTAGCGCTGTTGAAGTTCCTGAACGAGCTTGCCGCAGATGCTGCAGGGAAGTGCAAATCGGCGGCACTGGCCCGCATCCAGCGGTCTATGCCGCGGAACCGATCATAGTGTGCCGCGTCGACACGGCAGGTCGCGCCACTCTGTCCGGCTGCAGGCCATTAGCCCGGCGCGCTTTTGACTTGGATCAACTGCCGCGCCCTGTAGCCAGTGCTTAAGTTATTGCTCGACGCACCTTTGGCTGAAGAGGTGTGACCAATCGTGAAGCTGCTATTTTGTTGGACGGCATGGCCGATTGGAGGACAAGCGATGCGTTCCATCTTGGCGTTAGGCCTTTTGGTCACCCTGTGTGGTTCCGCGAATGCGGCTACGGCGCATCCCCACCGGCGGCACGCTAATGTTCGTCCCAATCAGGGCATGATCTACGCGCCGCCTCGCCCGCCGATCCACTACCGGGCAGCACCGTACAATAACTACTATGAACCGTATTACGGAGCTTCCCAAGGTTACGCGCCTGGCGAGAAGCAACGATTTCTCGAAAGTGTGAGACGACAGATGTAAGGTCCGACAGCGGGTCGCTGCAGCCGGCCCGCCACCCGTCAGCATCCACATCTCGTCGACGGTAAGAAGTGCATCACCCGGATGAGAGCCGGGGCGAGAATTGCCGGTTTCAGCAGGAGCGGCAAGGTGATCAAGATGCCGTCGCGCTCATTCCAATTTACGCTCCGGATCGCAGCGTCCTTTGTTCCACCGCCACGTCGGCTTCGAGCATTTCAAGCTGGCTCGCCAGGCCGCTGAAAGTCCGGCTTATATTCGTCAGAAGGGAGGCTCGCCTTCGAGAAATTCCGGCCTGCCTCGCTTGAGCCCTGTATGCGGATGCAATCGAACGATACTCGGCAGCAGGCATTGTACGGTGGGTCATACGCGATACCTGCCGCAAGCCCGACCGGCGCTCAAATTAAAGATCGGCCATTTCCGCTTGCCGGGAAATTAAGCAAGGGCGCGGGATCGGGTTCTGGAAGTGGAATCAGAAGGGTTCGGAGCGGCGCTTGCGCTATAGCTTCTGCGAATTGAAAAATGCGCAGGAAAACTATCCTACACGTGGTTGGAGCCTCTCGCTGTTGCGTAGCTGGATGATATAGCTCACTTCCGCTTTCGGCGGCATAGCGAGCGCACCGGACTTGCCGCTGGCGTGGTCGGTCCCGAAATGACCCAGGCGGTCTGCAACATTCAGTGACAAACCAGCACGGGTATTTTCGTGTAGGTCAGCACCTTGTTTGTCACACTGCCCATTAGGAGCATGGGAAGTCCGCTGAGCCCATGCGATGACATAACAATGAGATCGCAGTCTTTGTCCTGGGCTGTTGCGATGATGGCTTGATGCGGTTGCCCACTCTCCACCTGAATTGTCTCGCAGGGAACGCCAGCCTTCTTGGCCGCATTTGCCGCGTTATCCAACACGCTCGCAAAGTCGCCTGTCACTGCAAAAAGCGGTTCCACAACGTTGATTACGGATACTTTGGCTCCAACGAACTTCGCCAACGCCAACCCGTGCGCCACCCCATGCTCCGCCAGCACCGACCCATCTGTCGGAATGAGAATATGCCGGTACATGTTTCACTCCTGATTGTCCGAACGTATGGCTGCCTTCCGAAGGTAATTTGGGCCGGCGTTTCGGATAAAGCCTTGCGATACATCAATGGGTCCATCGTGCTGCGAGTCACATGTTGACGCGTTGCTCATCGCGTCATTTCGAGGCGAGACGCAGGGCCTCTTCTGTAACTGGAACCACTATTGTTGATTGAGGGCGCGGAAAAGATTGCTGCGATTTAACTGGCCGATTGTTGTAGGTCGGGCGATACGCGAGAGCGATGCGGGAAATTGACGTCACCGACGAGTGTCGCGACCTCATTGCGGCTGAGTTTCCGTCCGACGAGACCGGGCGACGCTTACCAAACGGTAAGTGGCGGATACCGATCAATGAGGAAACGTGGGAGCGGCTTCAGAAGGTACGGCGTAGCGGTGAAACAATTTCGGACTGCATCATCCGCGTTATAATTATCACCCAGTATCAGCGTGGCGGCCTACGATAGTTGCCGCGCAGATGGTCAGTTGCCTGGATGAGAACTCACCGACCGCTCTCCTTGTCATCATCTACGGTAGGCAGCTTGTCGTAGAGCATGCGCTAGGGCTCACCGTCCCATCTTCCCGCACCACTCGTTTCATCGCCCCGATATGCCGGCCGAGCGCAATAGAAACTGCAGGGAAGTTGAACTAGAACATTCAGCAGGTCGGAAGTCGTACGTTTCGGGTGCATGCATCGGCGTCTTGACCGCGCGCCAGGCGTCACGGCGTTGACGCGAATGCCCTTGCTCGCATATTCGATTGCGAGCGACTTCGTTGCCGCGTGCAAGCCGCCCTTCGTGAGGCGGCCAGAGCCGACGGCGCGCTGCTGACCGCGTGTTCGTCGAGGCTGGTCGTGATCTGCACGATACGTCCGGATCCCCGCTTCAGCATGTTCTTGGCTGCGCGCCGGGTGACATGGAAGAAACCGTCGAGATTGATCCTCAGCAGGTGAGCATAGTCTTCGTCCGTATATTCGGTGAATGACTTTGCGACGAAGATGCCGGCGTTGTTGACGAGAATGTCGACGCGGCCGAAGCGATGGATCGCCTGCGACACGATGCGTTCCGCGGTGGTCGGATCGGCGATGTCGCGGCAACTGCAAGGATATCCGGATCAGACGGTTGTCCGATCGAGCGTGAATTCGCGACGACACGAAAATTGCGATCGCGATATGCCTTGACCAAGGCCTCGCCGATACCCTGCGACGCGCCGGTGATGATAGCGACTTTCTGCTCCGCATTCATGATGGCCTCAATGTCTTCGGTTGGAGCGGCGCGCGCCGGTGCGGTGTCGCTTGGCTACTGTGCGGTCCAGCCGCCATCGACGGCGATTGCCGTGCCCGTGATCTGGTCCGCCGCAGGCGAGCAGAGGAAAGCCACGGTGCCGCCAAGCTGCGAGGGAGAGACGAAATCCAGAGAGGGTTGCTTCTCGGCCAAAAGCTCCTTGGCCGCTTCCTTCTGATCGATGCCTCTTTCTGCGGCGATGTCCCTGATCTGCTTTTCGACCAGGGGCGTTCGCACCCAACCGGGACAGACGGCGTTGCAAGTGACACCGCTGCCGGCGGTTTCCAGGCCGACCACCTTGGTCAGGCCAACCAGCCCGTGCTTGGCCGCAACGTAGGCGGCCTTGTGAGTCGAGGCGACAAGACCGTGCGTCGAAGCGATGTTGACGATCCGTCCCCAACCCTGTTTTTTCATCTGGGGCACCGCCGCGGCAATGCCGTGGAACGCTGCGGACAGATTGATCGCCAGGATTGCATCCCACTTCGCAGCTGGAAATTCCTCCACCGGAGCGGTGAACTGGATGCCGGCATTGTTCACCAGGATGTCGAGGCGTCCGAATTTCTCGACAGTTGCGGCAATCAATCCGCGCACCGCGTCTCCCTTTGACATATCGGCGCCGTCGTAGACCACGCGCGCGCCGTGCTCGCGTTCGATGCCGATGCGGATCTTCTCGATCTCGCCAGCGTCGCCGAAGCCGTTCAACACCAACTCGACGCCGAGCCTTGCCAATTCCTTCGCGATGCCCAGTCCGATGCCACTGGTCGATCCGGTGACGATAGCTACTTTTCCCTTCAACATGGGGATTCCCTTCGATGTTCGAGACACAACAGAAAGACGGTCAGTGGGCGCCGCCGGCGTCGAGGCGGTCGGGCTTGGTGAGCATCAGCGCCGCAGTCAGGGCGACGATTTGTGAGACGCCGAGCAGATAGAAGGTGTCGCTGAAGCCGAGGATGAACGCCTGCTTCTGGATGACCTTGCCGATTGCGACATAGGCGCGGTGAGCGGCGTCGGCACGGTCGATCACGCCATGGCTCATGAAATACTGCGTGAGCTGATCGAGCCGGGTGCGGGTCGCCTGCTCGAACATCGATACCGACTGCGAAAGTACGTTGGAATGGTACTGCTCACGCTTGGTCAGCAGCGTCTGAAGCGCAGCGATGCCGATCGCGCCTCCAAGGTTGCGCATCATGTTGAACAAGGCGGACGCGGACCCGGCATTCTCGGCCTCGATTCCGCCGGTGGCGACCGCCGAGAGCGGAGCAAAGACGAGGGCTTGACCAAACGCGCGGATGACGTTCGGCCAGAAAAGCTGATCAGCCGCGTAGTCGTTGGTCATGTAGATGTTCAAGAAGTTGGATCCGCCGAAGAGCACGAAGCCGATACCGATGACGAGGCGCGGATCGAACCGCTTCATCAGGCGAGGCACCAGCGGGATCAGCAGGAGCTGCGGCAGGCCGGTCCAAGCGAGCACCATGCCGATCTGCTCGGAGTTGTAGCCCTGGATGCGGGACAGGTAGACCGGCAGGATGTAGACGGAGCCATACAGCGATACGCCGAGCAAAAAGTTCGCGAGCACGCCGAAGCCGAAATTACGACGGAACAGAATTCGCAGGTTGAGCAGCGGCTTATTTGCCGTGAGTTCGATGGCCAGAAACAGCGTCAACGCAACCGCGGCGACGATGGCCAGCCGAACGATGAAGGGCGAGCCGAACCAGTCGTCCTTGTTGCCCTCCTCCAGAACGGTCTGAAGTGCGGCGAGCCCGACCGCCATCGTGATGATGCCAGTCCAGTCGCCTTCCGCAAGCTGCGACAGCTTCATGGGCGCAGCTTCCAGCGAGAAGAACAGCATGGCGATCATGACCGCGCCGGGCGCAATGTTGACGTAGAAGACGTACTCCCAGCCGAAATTCTCGGTGAGATAGCCGCCGATGGTCGGACCGATCGCTGGCGCGAACGTCGCGGAGATCGCGAACATCGCCAGCCCGATCGGCTGCTTCGGCTTCGGCAGGAGCGTGATGATGAGCGTGAACGCCATGGGGATCAGCACACCCCCGGTAAACCCTTGTAAGGTGCGCAGCACGATCATCTGAGGCAGGTCCTGCGCGAGCGCGCAGGCCGCCGAGAACACCAGAAACAGGAAGGCGTTGGTGAGAAGATAGATGCGGACCGAGAACACCTGAGCAAGCCAGCCGCTCAACGGGATCACCACGATCTCTGCGATCAGATAAGACGTCGAGATCCAGCCGCCGTCATCGATGCCTGCGCCGATGCCGCCCTGGATGTCGGCAAGTGAGGCATTGACGATCTGGATGTTGAGCACCGCCATGAAGGCGCCCAGGGTGGCACCGATCACCGCGAGCCAGGTCCTTGCGGAGACGGCGGGAGCCGCGGCCGATAATTGGCCTTGGCCGGTAGGAACGGCATTAACGGCGGTTTGCAGTGTCGTCATGGCGGTCTCCTCGCGTGCAGGAGAAGGTGCGTTGTTCAGGTGCGGGGCTCGGCGCCACGAGCGGCAAGCCGTTTCTCGGCGTCTCGCTCGGCGATGACGGCCGATTTTGTGTTGACCGTCGGCTCCGCCGACATTCCGGGACGCAAGAGGCCGCTCAGGTGCTGGTCGTCGAGCACGATCTTCACGGGCACGCGCTGCACGATCTTGGTGAAATTGCCGGTGGCGTTGTCCGGCGGCAGCAGGGCGAATTCGAGCCCGCTCGCCGGCGACAGGCTGTCGACATGGCCCTTCAGTCTGGTCGAATGGAAGCTGTCGACCCGTAGCTCGACCGGCTGTCCGTTGCGCACATGCGTGAGTTGAGTTTCCTTAAAGTTGGCGACGACGTAGACCGCATCCAGCGGCACCACCGCCATGAGCTGCGTGCCGGCCTGAACATATTGGCCGACCCGCAGCGTGCGCGCGCCGACTGTCCCGTCGACGGGCGCAGTGATCTGCGTATAGGAGAGATTCAGGGCAGCCTGGTGTTCGACCGCACGTGCGCGGTCGAGTTGCGCGACTGCTTGCGCGCGCTGGGTCGAGAGCACCTCGACCTTCTTGTTGGCTGCGAGCAAACCCGCCTTGCCCTGCTGAAGTTGTGCAGTCTGCGAGCGCAGCGCTGCGTCAGTCTGTTGGGCGCGTTGGATCGTTCCCGAGCCCGACTTCATGAGGTCGTCGTAGCGGGCGCGCTCCTGCTGCGCGAATTTCAGATTGGCTTCGGTCGCGTCGACCTCGGCCGTCTGCTGCTGAATGAAGGGCTGCTGCAGTTCGATCTGCGCGTCGAGGTTCTTGACCGCGGCTTCCGAAGCCGCAATGTCGGCCTTGGCCTGGTTCAGCGCGGTCTTGAAATCACGATCGTCGATGCGCGCCAGCACCTGGCCAGCCTTCACCGGTTCATTGTCGGCGACCAGCACTTCGGCGATGTAACCGGAAACCTTCGGCGCAATGATGGTGGAGTCGGCCTTGACGTAGGCGTCGTCGGTCGTTTCCAGATAGCGGCCGGTGGTGATGTAGTAGTGGCTGAAAGCGGCAGCCCCGGCGACGCCGAGGGCGGCGGCGAATGCCAGCGCGGCGCGACTGATCGCCTGACGCGACGGGCGAATGCTGGTTTTCGTTTCCTGCTCGGAAGCATACGAAAGGGTCGACATGATTCTCTCCGAAGTCGGGTGGGACGCTAGATTTCAATCGGGGCGGTGGACGTCATGTGTGATGATGCCGACCTCGGGAGCTGGCGGGTCCAGGCGGCGTGGGTCGGCCAGCGTGCGGCGGATATCGTCCAGACCGCTTTGCCAATGCGCGCGCATCGCGTTCAGCCCGAACTCGTAGTCCTTTGACTGGCCCTCGTAGATCTTGGACTGATAGATGAGGTGGACGATGTTGTAGGAGCGATGGCGGGCCATGTCCGCGATGGCGCGGATTTCCGGATCCTGCCTTGCGCGTTCCGGCAAAGCCTGGATCGTCCGCTGCAGCGCTTGACGCATCTTCTGCATGCGTAGCGCCTGGTCCGTGATGGCGCGCGTACGGCTCGAATATTGGATGTCCTTCTGCCGGCTCGATACCTCCATCATGTCGTTGGGAACGCGCCCCCTGGCCGACCAGAGATCGACCTGGAATGTCAGCGTGTCGCGCGGCTCGCTGGACAGCACGCGTGAGAGCGGCGTGTTCCAGACGACGCCACCATCCCAATAGTGTTCGCCTTCGATCTCGACGGCAGGGAAGCCGGGTGGCAACGCGCCGGAAGCCATGAAATGCTTCGGCCCCAGCTTACGTTCGGTCGTGTCAAAGTAGGTCAGGTTGCCGGTGCGGACGTTGACCGCGCCGACGCTGACGCGCACCTCGCCCGCGTTCAGCCGATCGAAATCGACGAGCTTCTCCAGCGTCCGCTGCAACGGTGCGGTGTCGTAGAAGCTGGTCGCTGCATCACCCGAAAAGGGCGACCAGAACGGCGACGGGAAGCGTGGCTTGAAGAAGCCGGGCTGCCCCTGGAATAAGGCCCTCATCGCTGCCATCGCATTGTGCAACGAGCGCATATCGAACGCGAATGGGAGGGCATCGGCCAGCCCTTCGCCGGCGGGCCATCCCACCGGCCATGCACAGATGGTCTCCCAGAACTCGCGTAGCCGCTCGACTCGCTGATCTTCCGGCGATCCGGCAATGATCGCCGCATTGAGCGCGCCGATCGAAATGCCGGCCAACCAGTTCGGCCGGATACCGGCTTCGTGCAGGCCCTCATACACTCCGGCCTGATAGGCTCCCAGAGCTCCGCCACCCTGCAGCACCAGGGCGACGACGTCATATGGCAGCGGCGTGGACGCTTGCGGCACGCAGCTGATTTGCTCGCGCATCACCTTCAGCATTTTCAATCTCCCGATATCGCGGCTGATCCGGTCAGCCAGCGTTCGCTTCGATAAGGATCTCGGACCTGGATTCGCGTCGTTGTGCGGGCGACAGGTAGTCGTGGACGACAGTGCCAAGCCCGAGCGTCAAGTCGGCCACGAGGTGCTTGGCCGACAGCACTTGGAGGACGGGCAGTTCGGCGACGGGGGCGAGGGCGTGCGAATACAGGTCCAGCGCCGCTGGCCCGGTCCACGCGCCTTTCACAGTGATGTCTTCGAGGTGGTAGCGGACCAGCTCGCAGATGCGAGCCGAGCCGTCGACATGTGGGATGATCTTGAGCAGGAAATTGGGCGCGGCGAGTTTTCTGGCCTCGGTTTCGATGTCGAGGGCCCGGTGCTTGTAACCCATGGTGCCGGTCGCGATGCGCACCGAGCCGTAGTTCAAGGTGCCAACCAGGGTATCGATCTCGACCGCCAGCTTCGGTTGCGCAAGCTTCTTGGGAAAGCCCCACAGCTCACGCCCGCCGGCGATGGGCGGATGATCATTGAGGAACATCTGATGGGTGAAGCTGCCGGTCTGCCCTTGATAGGAAACCGGGATGACCTGGCCGCTTTCGGTGTAGTCGCCAAAGCCGGTCGAATCCGGCATGCGGATGAACTCGTAGTTTACGACCGGTTCGGCCAGCTCGAGCGGCGCCGGTACGATCCGGCGCAGCGCCTCGGGATCCGTCCGGTACTGGATGATGAAGTATTCGCGATTTATGAAGCGGTAGGGGCCGGGTGGAAAAGCCGGGTTCGTCAGCGGCATGGCGAACGCGCTCGCGCGCACGGTCTCGTGTTTCATCGTGATGAGCTCCAATTTGATCGATGGCGAGGGAGCCGCGCTTCTGCGTGGGAAGCGCGGCCGTATCGCGTGAGGCCCTCAGACTTCGGTGACGTGCTCCGGATCGGCCGACGCCAGCGCGGCGGCACGCTCGGCCCGCGGCGGGTAGATCCACACGGTGTTGATCTCGTGCTTCGTCTTCTTTGCAACCTCGCCGACGATCTCGACTTTCCGTTCCCAGCCCCGCGTGAAGAGCGCGCCGGCTTCGCCGAGGTCGAGGCACGTGACGTAGGCTTTCTGGTGATACGGCTTGGTCGGGACGCCCAACAGCTCTGCAGCGGCATTGTTGCCCGCGAAGGCGCCCATCCTGGTAGCGTGCTGGCAGGACATCAGCGCAAAGTTGCCGACATCGTCGCACGCTGCCTTTGCGGCATCGCCGGTGGCAAAGACGCCAGACACCGACGTCACACGCAGATCCTGATCAACCAGCAGACGTCCGAAATTGTCGCGCTCGGCCGGGATCTGTTGGGTCAATGGCGCGGCGCGAATGCCTCCCGCCCAGACTACGGTTTCCGCTTCGATGCGTTCGCCATTTGAGAGCGTGACACCGGTTTCATCGAGCGAGGTGACGCCAGCGCCGACCCGGGTCTCTACGCTGAGTTTACGCAGGGCATCCTCGATGACGGGACGAGGGCCAGCGCCCATATCGGGAGCGATCGCACCGTTACGTTCGACGATGATCACGCGCGGATTGGCATCCTTGCCGAGGATCGCACGAAGCCGCGCGGGCATCTCCGTCGCCGCTTCGATGCCGGTGAAGCCGCCGCCGGCGACGACGACGGTGTCGCGTCCGTTTCTTGCCGGCCGATCCGCCAGGCTGTGCAGATGCCGGTCGAGGGCAATCGCTTCGTCGAGCTGGTCAACGCTGAAGCCGTGTTCGGCGAGGCCCGGAATATTCGGGCGGAAAAGCCGGCTGCCGGTGGCCACGACCAGCCGGTCATAGGAGAGCGTCTTTCGCGGGCCCTTGGCAGTAGCGACCTGCAGCATTCGGGACTTGGTATCGACCGTTTCGGCACTGCCTTGCACGTAGACGACGTCGATGGACTTGAGGACATCCAGCAGAGGCGCCGTCAGGGTTTCCGGCTTCGGCTCGTAGAGCCGCGGGCGAACCACCAGCGTCGGCTCCGGTGCAACCAGCGCGATCTCGAGCTCGTCGGGCGAAGCACCCTGGATGTCGCGCAGCCGGGCGGCGGAAAGTGCAGCGTACATGCCGGCGAAGCCGGCGCCTATGATGACAAGTCGCATGTGATATTCTCCTGTTGTTGGTCTTCGGGCATACGCGCGTTGCTGCCGCCGCTCCCGAAGTAGCGGCTCGTTGTGATCGACGACGACGCGAAGAGGTGAAACGGAATCGTCAGGTCTTAGGGGGAGGGGCAGCTCGGCATCGATGCCGCGGAGCGGCGGCGAAAGAAAATCGGCTCGGTGGCGTTCGGACCGCGCCAGTTGGCATAGGGAAGCTGCACGTCATCGTTGGTTACGATGGACATCGCCGGGTTCGTCCTCTGCAGGGATTGCTGTGGAATTTCCACCTCCTCGCCGGTTGCAGAGGTGAAGCGAACTGCCAACGAAAGTCCGTACACGATTGTCGTTGCGACGAGTCTTCGTCGCGGCGGGATTGCAAAGAGGCTGACGAAGGTCTTCGAGGTCATCGTTTGTCTCCGTCTATGGGGAGCGTAGGGCACCTTGATCATCTACCGAACCGGAGCTCCAGCTGCGCCAGCGCGATTGCGGTGCCTGCATAGAGATTGCTGCTACCGCATGCGCCGTCGCCAATCGCTCGGCGTTTCGCCGGTCAACTTCTTGAACGCTGCGGCGAACGCTGTTTGGGAAGCATAACCAAGCTGTGCGGCCACCGACGCGATCGACGCATCGGTATCGCGCAGCATGTTCATGGCTTGATCGAGCCGCTGCTGGCGCAGCCAGGCATGAGGCGAAAGCCCGGTACTTTCCTTGAAGGCGCGGCAGAAATGGAAGCGCGAGAGCCCGGCGTCTGATGCGAGCGCAGCGAGCGACACGTCAGTATCGGTGTTCGAGCGCAGGCGTTCGACCGCGCGTCGCAGAGCATGGGGAGACAGCCCGCCCGTGATCGGCTCGAACGTGGTTGGCGCGCCGGTGTGCTCAGCCAGGATACGTGTAGCCAGGAGATCGGTCAGTTGCTGCCTGAACAGGAGATCCAGGGCTGCATTGCCCTCCAGCACCTCCGCCGCACTCATCAGCAACCCGGATACGACGGGGTCGGGATGCCCCGTTCGTTCGAGAAGATCGCCGGGAGCGGGCGCGTTGGCCTCGCGGGCGATGCGTTCGAGCGCCGCGTGTGGAAGATAGAATTGAATGACATCGACAAAGCCGGGAATATCCCATCTGGCGCTTGAACCGGACGGAATGATCGTCACAACTCCGGAACGCGCCGTTCCAATCGCAACCGACTTCCCGGTGCGCCGCTCCAGGCGCTGAACGCCTGTGGGGTAAGTCATGATCACGTGGTCGGTCATGGGCTCGACCACGTCATGCAGAGCCCCATGTTTCCAATGCGCGATGGCGCCGTTGGAAGGGTCGGAAGCCATCTGGAGCGGTGCAGTCTTGAGGACGCGCGCCATCTCCACGTCGGCACGGCGTCGCTCGGCGACCGGGGAGTCGCTGTGGCTCGCATCTGGGGCAACGAGCAGAGCCTCCAGCGGATCGTGCAGGATCGGCTTGTTCATGGAGCTATCCTCGCTTCTGAAGGCACTTCATCAACTGCAGGAGGAGCTAGCGCACGCGTCGCCGCCAATCGCTCGGCGTTTCCCCGGTCAATCGCCTGAACGCTGCGGCGAAAGCCGTCTGGGAGGCATAGCCAAGCTCTACCGCCACCGACACGATCGAAGCGTCGGTGTTGCGCAGCAGGTTCATGGCCTGCTCGAGCCGGTATTGCCGCAACCAGGCAAGAGGCGAAAGCCCAGTGCTCTCTTTGAAGGCGCGGCAGAAGTGGAAACGCGACAGGCCGGCATCCGAAGCCAGGGCATCGAGGGAGACATCCGCGTCGCTGTCCGAACGCAAGCGTTCGATCGCACGGTGCAGGACCTTCGGCGAAAGCCCACCCACGGGCGGCTGCAGCGTCGTCGGCGAACTGGTGTGGGCGGCCAGAAGGCGCGTGGCCAGGAGGTCTGTCAGCTGATGCCTGAACAGGGCATCCAGTGCTCGATTGCTCTCCAGCACGCCGGCCGCGCTAAGGAGCAATCGGGATGTGATGGGGTCGGGATGTGCCGTTCGCTCCAGGAGATCAGTCGACGTGCCGGTCGCGGCTTCGTCGGCAACGCGCTTCAGGGTTGCGTGAGGAAGATAAAGCTGCACGACATCAACAGGCTTCGGGATATCCCATCGGGAGCTCGATCCTTCCGGAATGATGATCACGACCCCGGGACGAAACGTTCCACTCACAACCGATCTTCCCGACCGCCGCTCCATGTGCTGCGTCACGCCGTTGTAAGCCATGACGACATGGTGGCTCATGGGTTCGACGACGTCGTGCAATGGTTCATGCTTCCAGTGAGCTATCCCGGCGCCGGAGGCATCCAATGCCATGCGAAATGGCGTGGTGTGGAGCACACGCGCCATCTCTGCGTCGGCGGCGCGACGGTCGGAGACCGGCAAGTCGTTTTGGCGCGCGACGGGCGTAGCCGGCGGAGTCTGCAGAGGATCGTGCGAGATCGGCTTGCTCATGAGGGGGTACTCGCGTTGGGGCCAGTACTCGCGTCGCCAGGCGTGACTTGCGGGCTGCGCGAAGCCGACGCTTGGTATAGCCTGTATCGATGCGCCTGGGCGCCGCGAGCTTTCGGCGCGTGTTCTAGGCGCGGAGAACTACGGGTTCTTTCCCAAACCGGCGGTGCTTTGCCGGATTCTGCTCAAAGCCTCGGCGAGCGCTGTACACGGCTGACGGCGTGGTCAATGCGGGGGGGAAGCGCCATTAGCATTCACAAACGCACGATGGAACCGAGCTGTGATTTGGAGAAGCCTCGCCGAAAAAGCGAAACTACGTTGGAATCACTGTGAAAATCGTTCTGTTGCGAATTGATCGGGCTGCGGCTAACACAGCCACTCGTTCCACGAGCGAGTCTGGACGGTAGCCATCCACCTCCGATACTGTCCTGCGATCTTGCGGGCGCGAGGATAGCCCGCCCAATCCAACTCCACTGATAAGACTGACCTCAGATGACACAAGCGGGCGTCTACGGAGAAAGGCTCGGGCGACCCTTGTACTTGAAGGACGCGCCCTCGCTGATCACGCGCTCCCTGCGCAGCGCCGAACTCGCGGTCACCGAAACCCGGAATGACGATCCCGTGCGCGATCTTTCGGGCTCGTTTCCATCTGAGGATGCCTATCTTGTCAGTCTTAAATTTCGCGACTACCCGGACTGCGAATGCTGGGAACGCGGGCGGAGCATCGTCAAGACGGACATCCGCGCCGGTGCGACGTATCTTTATGATCTCAAGCGCGATCCACGCTACGTCATAGATAAGCCGTTCCATTCGGTCTTTTTCTATTTGCCGCGCTCGGCACTCGACGATATCGCCAGACAGAGCGGCGCGCCACGCGTCGGCGAACTTGACTATCAGCCCGGCGTCGGACACGACGACGCGGTCGTCCGTCATGTCGGAGCGTCGTTGCTGGAGGGGCTGCGTCGGCCGGTCGAGGCCAACCAGCTCTTCATCGATCACATGATGCTTGCGTTCACCGCGCATGTCGCCCAGACCTATGGCGGGCTGAGGCGAAGTGGCGAGTTGGCTCGCGGCGGTCTTGCGCCGTGGCAGGTGAAGCGAGCCTGTGAAAGGCTCGAGTCTGACCTCGGCGGGACGATTTCATTGCAACAAATCGCGGCCGAGTTTGACCTCTCGGTCAGTCATTTCTCGCGCGCGTTTCGAATCTCCACCGGACTGCCGCCGCATCAATGGCTGCTCAATCAGCGCGTCAAAGCGGCCAAGCAGTTGATGACTGTCCGCGATCTGCCCCTGGCCGAAATCGCAATTTCGGTCGGGTTTGCCAATCAAAGCCACTTCACGCGGGTATTCTCGGCCGCGGTCGGGGTCAGCCCGGGCGCGTGGCGCCGCCAAGCGTATGGTGCAACGGGAAGCGAAACCTAAGGGACCGCGCCTATGGCACAGGCGAGCACCTTCGGACAAAGGGTTAGGCAGCAGTTGCGCCTGAGGGATGCACCGCCCTCGCTGATCACGCGTTCGATGCGTGGCGTCGACCTCGCCGTTACGGAAACCCAGGACGATAACCCCGTGCCGGGCCTTTCGGGCTCGGTGGCCGATGAGGCCTATCTCGTCAGCCTTAAGCTTCACAATTACCCGGACTGCGAACTCTGGGATCACGGCAAGTGCGTCACTAAGGCGGATGTCAGAGCCGGTACAACGTATCTCTACGACCTCAGGAGCGATCCGGGCTTTGTCATCGACAAGCCGTTCCATTCCCTCCAGTTTTATCTTCCGCGTTCAGCGCTTGACGCCGTCGCCAAGGAATCCCGTACACGGCGTGTTGGCGACCTCGCCTGTCAGTTCGGCTTCGGCCATGACGACAAGGTCATGCGTCATATCGGAGCATCGCTGTTGCAAGCGCTCAGTCGGCCGGCCGAGGTCAACCAGCTTTTCATCGACCACATGATGCTCGCGTTCAGCGCGCACATCGCCCAGGCCTATGGCGGGCTGCAGCCCATCACCGTATCGAGTCGCGGCGGTCTCGCTGCTTGGCAAGTGAAACGCGCCTGCGAAAAACTCGAATCCGACCTCGGCGGGCAGCTTTCGTTGCAGCAGATCGCGGCCGAGTTCGGCCTCTCGGTCAGCCATTTTTCACGTGCATTTCGGGTCTCAACTGGTTTGCCGCCGCACCAATGGCTGCTTCGTCAGCGCGTGAAGGCGGCCAAGCAGTTGATGACGGTGCCCGAGTTGCCGCTGGCCGAGATTGCACTATCGGTCGGGTTCGCCAATCAAAGCCATTTTACGCGGGTGTTCTCGGCAGCCCTCGGTGTCAGCCCAGCCGTGTGGCGCCGCGAAACACTTGGGACGCCGGAAGGCGAGACATAGTCCGCGGCCATCAGTGGGAACTCACCTGATCAACGACGCCTCGCAAACGAGATGGCATAGGCGGCGCTGCGCCCCGCGAAGATCTCGTCAGGCGGATGACTGATGCCTTCGGCGAGATTTGCCGGATCGAAAAAGAAGGCGTCGCACGCATCGTTTGGCTCGATAGCTGTGATGACGATCGTTCCGAGCCGCACTGCTTCTCGTCGTTCTTCGTCCGGCCAACGGATGGTCACGTCCATAGTGGGATCCCGGGGACGATCGAGCAGCGCCATCACGCTGAAGCGGGCATCGCCTGCGGCGATCCGATGTTGGAGATCTTCGTGCAGGAAATCCGCAGACTTCGTCCTGGCCTCGTCCTCCGCCAGCGCGAAGTCTCCGCCGACCGGCGTGACCTTGAACTTGATGAACCGCGTCTCCCCCATCGAATTCGTCGTGGGAAAGGCGTGCACGCCCCAATAGGTTGTTCCAGCAAAGCTCGCCGGCACCGGACGCGTGGCGATGTAATTGGCCTGGTGCAGCGTTTCGGGATTGGCGGCGGCAAATGCGCTGATTCTCTCCATATCCGGCCTGCCGTCCGCTCCCGGAATGCTCGCGTTGAGGAGCGCCAGCATCTGGTCGAGCGTCCTCGCATAGTGCACCGGAGCGCTCTGCGTGAGAATGTCGGACCGATGATCAACGTTCCCGAGCCTGAAGCTGAAGCCGCGCAGCGCGCGCTCGTCGGTATTCACCACTCCGGGATTGCCGCCGCCGACCGAGAAGCGGGCCAGTACGCGCGATGGTCTTGTGAAGCTCTGGGATTTAGTAATCTCCTCTGCCTGATCCGAGGGGATATAAGCGCCATGGACGCATTGGCCCTTGGCAAAGCTCGCACGTACCTCCGGTGGATCACCGGCTACCGCTTTCAGGGCGTTGACGATCGACGCGGCCGTGGCGCTGCCGTTCGGGACATGGCGGGATCTTGAGTTTGACACCGCAACGGTCTAGCGAACCCGGTGTTACGTCGCTCCAGAGCGATTGCTGCACTTGTAGAGCAATTGCTGCGTTTTGCAGACGCCACAATCACTCGGCGTCGTTACCGATGGCCCAGGGGCGCGCAAGGAGGCGCTAGCCTCCCTGCTGGTCGCTAGAATCGGTGTCGCGGGCCCATGGTTTGGATTTGTCCGAGCGAGGCGTTGTTTCGCGATGCAGCGGACCATTGACTTGGACCCATGTATTCCGCTCGCCGCATTGGCGAGTGGCTAGCCCGTCGTGCTCGTCGATCGAGAGGCCGTCATTCCGAAGGAGAAAAGCCATTGCGGTTTCAACGCAGGTTTATCGACCCATTTGTCGGAACGGCCGTGGATTTTACGTGCAGATCATTCGTCTCGGCGACTGCGGCTATGGCTCGGCCGAGATCTCGGATGGTTGGTCTATACGAGCACGGCATCGAGCCACACGTCACAGTGTTCGACAAGTCGGTCCGCACAGATGGGATATTCTCGCGCGAGGACTTCACCTATGACCACGCAGGTGGCGTGTATCGCTGTCCTGGCGGCAAGGTACTCACCACGACCGGAGCGCTGGTGAACGATGGCGCCACGATGCTTTACATGGCCAGCAAGCGCGATTGCGATCGGTGCGCACTGAAGTCCCGGTGTTGCCCAAGCAGCCCTCACGGAGGGTGCCGGGCTCAATCTAAGAGGGCGCTCGCGACATGGTCCGCCAGATCGCAAGGTCGTGGGAAGGAGGCACCTCGCGTCGGCTCCGCAAAAAGATCGAGATGCTGTTCGCGCACCTCAAGCGCATTCTCAAGCTCGACCGTCTAAGTTGACGAGGTCCAAAAGGTGCTCGTGATGAGTTCACCCTCGCAGCCACCGCCCGGAACCTTCGTAAGATGGCCAAGCTGATCCCGACGCAATCACTCAAACCCGCATAACGGCCGGTGGGCCCCATCGGCGCTGGCGCCAATACATCAGGACTACTGCCGCCTTTTTCATCGGAATCGGCCCAGAGGCGAAGTGTCCGCACGCCTCGTCGAGGCCCGGATAGCGAGGTGTATCGGACCCGATCTACTCACATCGAGTTCTTCGCAATACCCTGAGCGGAATTTTTCAATTGGGGCCCGCGCGCGAGACGTTTGATGGTCTTCGCGGCGCAATGCGGGATAACGGAGAGCGCCAGATGCTCGTTCCTTTCGATTCCTAATCCGACCTCCCGCGACGATGACCTTTATCCCGTCCGAGGATAGTCGCGCTTTAGCTGCACCCCCTTAGGCAAGGTGCTCTCGAACTTGTCGAGAGCCTGGACGATCTCAGCGACATCGTCTGCCTTACGCGCAAAGAAAACGAAGCCGCTGTCGGAATTCTCGGTACTGCTCCCGTTGCGTGACAAGGTCGCGATCTTAATCCAATGCTGAGGAACCATCCCAGGTGTCATGATCGCAAGTCCAATTCCGTGACGTTCCATGAGAACATCCATCCAGTCAAGTGAGTGCTCCGTCATGCGCGCTATACGTGCGGACTCGGAGCCCAGGCCGGACAGATCCAGCACATATTGGGAATTGCCGTAGTTGACGTAGCCAAGTTGGTTAACGGCGACAGGCTTGCGGTAGAAATCCGTGACGAATCTGTGGAGTTGGGCGCCGCCAAGATATTCGCTGCGCGCCAAGTGAATCGCGAAGGCAAACTGCGTGGCATATCCGGCAAAGATCATCGTGAGAGCTGCGCAGAAGATCGCCACGCCTCGCCAGGACGCATTCGTGCACCACTTAGAGAGCGCCTCGCCGAAGATAATGGCGAGGCCGCACACATTGAGAACAAGCACGTAAATTTCGTAACGGTGTGGAACCCAGCCTAGCTTGCCGCCCGTTATTTGCGCTAGCGAAACGAAGGTAATGAAGGCAAGCGTCGCCAGCTTGACCTGGTCCGATTTCGTGATCGGGCGACATTGAAGTTCCCGCATTACCCCTCCCAGCCAAACTACGCCAAGAGCAATTCCCGCAAGGATCTGCGCAGCTCCAAAACTGTTCAGATTGGAGTAGACGTTCTTGGCCAGAGCAACGCCGACTGCCACCAAACCGCTGTGATCGGCGACCGCTGCACTAGACCAATCCGAACGGGCCAAAATCGAACTTGGTAACAGGGGCAGACCGAGCAAATGCAAAAATGCGGAATAACCCGCAACCAACAGCACACCAATTGCCAGGATTGCCAACGCATAGCCATAGCGACGGAACGCGATGAAAATCAGTGTGTCTGCGACCAGCATCCCCGCCGCCTCAAAGCGTATGATCGGTTGAACAATGATACAGACAAACCACCACCAATCGCAGCGGCCATATCTCACGAATCGCACCAGACCGAGCAGATAGGCGACAGACATTGCGACATGCAGCGAATGTTCAAGACCGGTCAGCGCCAAGCCTGGCAGGTTGAGTGCGACGGCAATAACGGCCGCCAATACAAACAAGTACTGGGTCGAAAGGCGCGCCAGCGGTATCTGGCACTCCTTGGCGAGGCGTACGGCAAGAACACCTGTAGCCACCGTCGATGCAACGTTGACGAGAAGCGGAAGGAGTGCGCCCAGGCCCAGAAAGCGCAACGCAGACAGCAGAAAGGGAAAAATGATCGTCGAACTGGGCGCCGAATGTTCTCCGGCGAAGAGTCCGTAATTTCCAAGTGCAATCTGGTCGGCAAGGGCAAGGTGCGTGTAGGGGGCCTCAAGGCTGTATGCGAAATGCCCGCCGGTGACAATGAAAACGAGAGCGATCTGGACACCCAGCACCGTGGAGATACCCAATGTCACGGCGAACCAAGTTCCTCGGGCTACGAAATCATCCTTTGTTGCAAGATCGCCGAGACGTCGTTCGCGTCTCTCCTTTCGCGGAAGGGCACGCGGAGGTTTGGCAACGACAAAATTGTCCATGAGGTCGCTTCCGAATTCTCGACACGTCACGTAAAGCGGCATGCGATCTATCACTTACCGCGAATCAAATCCTGTAAGCAGCCAACTCCGCCCAACGACCGTCCAATCGAGTCAGTGAGCTCCTCAGATCGCGCTAATCAGAATTCCACAAATCATCACGAATGCGAGCAGACTGTTTTTGTCCCTGAGGGCGAACAATATCGGGTCATCATCCAACTCCCGTCGGTGCGCCAGCATAAGGAGTCGGCCGAACCAATAGATGAGAATCGGACAAATTAACCAGAGATAGTGGGCATGCCGATAAAGATGGTGGACTGTATCCGACGAAATGTAGAGAGCAAACACCGTGACCGCGTTGAACGACGCCGCTGCCATCAGCGCAGCGACAGCGCCCAAATCCGACTTACGGTAGTTCCTATTCGACATCTCCGGCAAATCGGCCTCGATCCTAGCCGTCAATTCCACGTAACGTTTCACCAACGCGAGCGCCACAAAGACAAACATCGAGAATCCGAGCAGCCATTCCGATAGGGGAACAACGATTGCGACAGCGCCGCCTACTACTCGAATTGTGTAGAGTCCAGCCAGCACGATCACGTCGACAAGCATTTTGCGCTTGAGCACGAGCGAATAGGCCGTCGTAACCAGCAGATACAAGGCGATTACCGCCGCAAAATGCATTGAGACCGAGATGGCGAGGCTGATAGCCGTCATAGTCAGCAGCGCAGCAACAATCAGCGCGCGCGACGCTGATAGCGTGCCTGCGGCAAGAGGTCTGTGCTTCTTGTGGACATGCGCTCGATCAGCGTCGATATCGACAAGATCATTGATGATATACGCGCCGGAGGCGATAAGCGAGAACGAGACGAAGGCCAGTATCGCGTAAAGGAGGGAATTCGGGTCGATCCGTTGAGCAGTCACCATCGGAACGAATATCAGAAAATTTTTCGTCCATTGATGCACTCTCATCAACTTCAGCCAATTGCGCATCTGCCCCGGCGAAACGGGCCAGAGTACCTGCTCTGATTCGGTTGGTATGAAGCATTCGAAGCTATTGCGCCCCAAGGCATCATCGATTTGCTGCCGAAGGACTGACGCGGACATTCGCTCGTCACTATTCGAGGCGAACACGCCGGCAAACAGGCCGAGATGGTTGGCCACGGCGCGCACGTAACGCTCGTTCGAGGATGAGACCAGATAGACTGTCCTGTTCTTGGCAACCGCTCGTCGAACGCGATCGAGAGCAACTTCGTTGTAGGGCAGAAGGGAGGCGTCTATGGATGCTGCATTGGCGATGTAGGAGTCGACGGAGGCTCTCCCACGCAGAAGACGCAACGCGAACTGTCCGATACTTGCCGGATCTCGCGTAAGAAGCACAAACGCCGACTGAAGGGAAAAGTCGACGTTGAGGAGAATATCTTCGAGATCGACGATTAGGGCCTTGCCCTCTGGATGACTTGCCCTGACTGGGCCGATCGCGTCGGCGGATGACTGCGATGAGCTAATATACATGAGGCTCCCCATAGCTTCGCTGCAAACTCGCACCCGCCCGCGCACGATGGAATCGCTGCCCGGCAAGAGAAAGCTACTGAGGTGGGCTGAGGCCGCGCCTTAACAAATGCAAATCGAGTAAGGAAAAGTCGGCAAAATTCGAGTCGGTTCCTCGGTGCAAAAGTGGACATTGCGTTTCACCTTGTCGGCGACATCTTTGGTCTGGAAAACGGCGACGTACACCGCTTCACGGCGAAAGCGATCGTCGAGACGATTAAGCGCCAAAGCCTCGAAACGGTTGCCGACAGCGATGCGGCCGTGACGCATAACTTGCTCCGCATGACCACCAACGCCCTCCAGCACGCTGAGGATCACATGCTTCTTCCGGGCCGCAAAGATGCAGTCGAAAGAGTTGCGGCGTACCTCCTCGAAATGGACAACCGAGTTACTGGCGCTGCCAACATAACACTCCCGATGCCACGGCGGGACATCGCTGACTACCTCGGCCTGACCCTCGAAACTGTATCTCGCGCATTGTCACGATCGCGTCGAGCGGGAGTCCTCGAGTTCGTTGGCAACACGCAACGCGAGGTCAGGCTTCTCGACCGCAAGCGCCTCCTTGCGTTCGACTGGCAGAGTTAGCGCGCCGGTCAGGCGAGCGCCTTATTCCCCACAAGGATTGAAACTTCCTGCTTGCTCGTGGTCGCGAGACAGAGTTCATATGCGCGCGTGCCAGAAGATAAGTTTTTGCGTGCTCGTTACCAATCGGGAACAACTGGAATTCGGACCGCCTCGGTGCAAAAGTGCACGTTTGCGCTCTGGTGTTCGCGCTAGGCTCAGCTTGCAGGACGCTGCCGCGCGTTCTGTCCGAAGGGCCGCTAGCCTGCCCGGCGCGAAGCCGGGGCTAGCGGCTCCGTAGGCGGGCGGCAAATGGGCCACGCCTGCTCAGTTTCATTCAACGTCTCCGCTCGGGCGATCTCGGGATTGCCGAATTCCGGCACAACTTGCCGTTAGGCTGGCCTTATCATGTGCTACTGTCTCTCCTACGGGCAATGATCTGGCGTTTGCGATAGTCGTGGTTACAGTGGGCAGCATGACGCCGCTGCTAACGGCCATGGCCGTATTCATGCGGTAACTTGCCGGGGCATGATGGGACGATGCTTTAGCGATGCGCAGTCGCGTGATCATCGCAGCCGATTATCGGGATGTATTTGGCGAATGTTCGTGCGAGCTTCCTTCCGGCGGCGCTCGTCCAGCTCTTCAACGGTGCGGATGCTCTGCGCGACGCGCCAGCTTTTCATAGTTTTCAGCCGTTTTGCTCAGCGCGGCAACGGAAACTGTGAGAACGCTCCCGGCCACCTCAAAAAAGGCGGTGATGCGCACGGAGCCCCCGGGCCTATTGCGGGCGCAGGATTGCAAATACTTGCAGTCGGGTCTGGCGTGTATTGGCTGGTCAAGCGTCGTCGCCGAACCGGATAGTGCCAACCCTGATCTTTGTGTCATCGCATTTGAGAGAGAGAGCGCCTATCGGCGCATCTGATCTTCCTCACTCGTGCCCGTTCCCGGCGTTCCGATTGGCTGTCCATTCGGCGCGTGACCAACGCCAGCGTTTCTTTCGGCCTGCGCTGCCGTTGGCGTGTTTGGCGTGGGCCGTTCAACGTTGGGATTGTTCAGTTGGGTGTTGGTGCTCCGGTTTGAGCCAGTTGTGACATCCTGCGTCCCCGTGCCGGAAGGGGCCGATGGACCTGAGTTGGCACTGCTAGGATTTGTTTCCTGTTCCAGCGCCTGCGGTAGCGGCAGCAGATGAGCCTGCGCTGCTCCCGCCTGCGCCACCGCCCTGAGCAAATGCGGGTGGGCCACAGACGGCGATGCAGCTCAGCAAGATAATCATTCTATTGGACGCTTTAATGATCATTGCCCATGGCGAATGCTTGGCTCGATGCGCCCAATCGAATGTGCGAGCGTTCCTGCCTCCGTCTCTTCCTCACCTTCTGCTCCGCCTTAAGCACTCGGTTCCGCAGTTCCTCTAGTTCCGCCATTTGATGAGCAAGACTTTCAAGATGCTGACGAAGGACATCATCAACAGCGCGACCGCAAGCACGCATGGCAAGCCACCCACTTGTTGTTCACTTTTGGAGGACTTGGACCCCTATTGGACCACCGGGAAAATCTGGCAGATGCAGCGGCGGCGCGCACTAACTGTGGCAAGATGCGGGGCAACGCCGATGCTCAATCCTCCTTGAAAGGCGCCGACCAGAGGGGGGCGTGGAAGGGTGAGACGGCGGTCTGGCGGTGGATCGTGTGGATGTGCTCGTCGAGTGTCGGGTGAAGCAGCGCGCAATCCCTTCTGGACGCTGTGTCGGCAGCGGAAGTGCTAGCCGGTGCATCCGGTCCTTCCAAGCGGTCCATTCACGGTTGCGGCGCCACATCTCGAAGTCCGCCCCCATGCTCGTGGCGGCCAGCTCCTGCCACGCTGCTTGGAAACTCGTACGGGCTTCGTCGAACGTCTCGTCAATGCCGCTGCGGTGCTCACCGGATCAGAGCCGGGATAGAAGCCGCTGGACCAACTCCACTGCGGGGCCGAGTCCGGGACACCGGCGCGGCGACCGATAACGCCGACACGGATGTCGCCGAAGAATATCAGCCATGTCTCGCGGTGTGGATCATCTTTGCTGCGGCGACGGGTGACAGCGGGCATGCTGCGATCAAAGCGGCGCACGACCTTGCTGGCAAATTGTCAATCCCTCGTGGATCAGGTCGTCGCGCGACCACCGTCAGTCGTGGCTGTGAATAGGTATGGATGCCGGAAGATCTCAGAGAGTGTCTGCCATGTGGGCGAACCTCGGGCGGAGGTCGAAAAAATGGCTTGGGGCTCACGTCTGCTGAGCCCCCAACAGCGGTATGAAAGCGAACATCGGTTGGCCCAACTGCTCTAGTTCTTTGCGGATGTAGTCGCGATGCGCGAGGTGAGTTATCAGTAACTCGCGATATGTATCCAACACCTGAGTTGCGAGTTCCGTAGGATGACCGCCGCGCCCCAGCACGTCGATGATCTCGATCTGGCGGGCAATATGACGTTCTCCCAGCGCAATATGCCGCTCTGCGTCCGCCAAATGCGCCAAGGTCATCCGGAGGTCCATTGGGGCAAGTATACGCCCGGAACCGGGACAGCGGAAACCAAAAATCTTAACATGCGTTAGGAGGGGATGATCGAACGAACCCTAGCGGAAGTCCTCGATGAACGTGCCGCGCGCGCGATTGAGGAGGCCCGCTCCCTCATTGCGGAACGCAAGCGACTGATGGATGAGTTGACTGCAAACTACCGGCACAGGTACGAAGCGGCGCGGAAAGCCCTGCAAGGCGTTCAGAAAACTGAGGCCGAACTCGTTGCCAACGCTCGGCGATGGTTTTCTGGAACCTAGCTTGACGTTTTACGTGCCGACAAATTTTCTTGCGCCTCCTCGGCTCTATGAGTCCTTTCCGCGCGCGACTGATGGCTGCGAGTGGCTTCCTCGCGAGCGCGGCTCGCGGTCGCTATCACCCGCTCATTCCACCAGCGCGCCAGCGCAATGCTTTGGTCCACTTGGCGTCGGATCAACTCGCTATCACGGATGGCTCTGTCGGCCCGTTCTAGTAGCTTGTCCATTCCCCTAAAATCAGAGCAGGGGCAAATCGTTCCGGCAAGTTAGGAACGAGTAACGCTTGGAACGCAGACGCCCGCGAATGTCCGTTGAGGGGGGCGGGTTCAACTCATCGCCGCAACACATTCTGCGAACTTCTCAGCTGGGGTTTGAAAGAGCAAGGTCTTTCGTGGC